>JAFMQT010000261.1:0-5390 GCA_017354515.1 Nocardia sp.
GATGCTATTAGCAGGCAAACTTTGCAGAATTAGCAAATGCACGCTCAAAGCTGGCTCGCATTTACAGTCGCAACAGGTAGACGGCGATTTTCTGGTGTGCAATCGTGTGGAAGTACAAACGAAGGGCATAGCAATCCTGCAAATCGCCGCTCCAGCAGAGTTCGGACATTCGACCCGGCTCGTATGGCTCGAATGTTGAGAGCACGCCCCAAGCATGGAGCCCGACCCTAGAAGAAGTGGAGTCATCAGATGTCGAACACCGGCGCGCCGAAGACCGCTGCGGAGATCCAGAAGGATTGGGACACCAACCCTCGCTGGAAGGGCATCACCCGCAACTACACCGCCGAGCAGGTCGTCAAGCTCCAGGGGTCCGTCGTCGAGGAGAACACCCTCGCCAAGCGTGGCGCCGAGATCCTCTGGGAAGGCGTGAACGGCGACGGCTACATCAACGCCCTGGGCGCCCTCACCGGCAACATGGCGGTGCAGCAGGTCCGTGCCGGCCTGAAGGCCATCTACCTTTCCGGTTGGCAGGTCGCCGGTGACGCGAACCTGTCCGGCCACACCTACCCCGACCAGTCGCTGTACCCGGCCAACTCGGTGCCCTCGGTCGTGCGCCGCATCAACAACGCCATGCTGCGCGCCGACGAGATCGCCAAGGTCGAGGGCGACACCTCGGTCGACAACTGGGTGGTCCCGATCGTCGCCGACGGTGAGGCCGGCTTCGGTGGCGCGCTGAACGTCTACGAGCTGCAGAAGGCCATGATCGCCGCGGGCGCCGCCGGTACCCACTGGGAGGACCAGCTGGCCTCCGAGAAGAAGTGTGGCCACCTGGGCGGCAAGGTGCTGATCCCGACCTCGCAGCACATCCGCACCCTGACCTCCGCGCGTCTGGCCGCGGACGTGGCCGACACCCCGACCGTGGTGATCGCCCGGACCGACGCCGAGGCCGCCACCCTGATCACCTCCGATGTGGACGAGCGGGACCAGCCGTTCATCACCGGTGAGCGCACCGCCGAGGGCTTCTACCACGTGCAGAAGGGCATCGAGCCCTGCATCGCGCGGGCCAAGGCCTACGCTCCCTTCTCCGACCTGATCTGGATGGAGACCGGTGTTCCGGACCTGGAGCTGGCGCGCAAGTTCGCCGAGGCCGTCAAGGCGGACTTCCCCGACCAGCTGCTGGCGTACAACTGCTCGCCGTCCTTCAACTGGAAGCAGCACCTGGACGACGCGACCATCGCGAAGTTCCAGCGCGAGCTGGGCGCCATGGGCTTCAAGTTCCAGTTCATCACCCTGGCCGGCTTCCACGCCCTGAACTACTCCATGTTCGACCTGGCCTACGGCTACGCCCGCGAGGGTATGACCGCCTACGTCGACCTGCAGGAGCGCGAGTTCGCGGCCGAGGAGCGCGGCTACACCGCCACCAAGCACCAGCGTGAGGTGGGTGCCGGCTACTTCGACACCATCGCCACCACGGTCGACCCCAACACCTCGACCGCCGCGCTGAAGGGCTCCACCGAAGAGGGCCAGTTCCACTGAGTTCTGGCATCGAGTGACCCTCCCCGTCCGAACAGCCCCGGGCGGGGAGGGTTTCTCCGATCGGACACCATGGGTAACTTTGCCGGGTACGACCCCAACAGTTTCGGCACCCGGCGCAACTACGGATGCATGACCGACAACGGCACTTGGCTGCCCGCAAAAATCGCGGAGAGGCGGAACAGTGAGTAGTGAGAAGATTCAGCGCGTCGGAGTCATCGGCGCCGGGCAGATGGGCGCCGGAATCGCCGAGGTCTGTGCTCGGGCCCATGTCGATGTGCTCGTATTCGAACAGACCCGGGAATTGGCCGCGGCCGGCCGCTCCCGCATCCTGCGTTCGCTGGATCGCGGGGTGAGCAGCGGCAAGATCACCGAGCGCGAGCGCGAACAGGCCTCGTGGCGACTGCGATTCACCTCCGATCTGGGCGATTTCGCCGACCGCCAGCTGGTGGTCGAGGCCGTCGTCGAGAGTGAAGAGGTCAAGACCGGCATCTTCGCCGAACTCGACAAGGTGGTGACCGACCCGGACGCGGTGCTGGCCTCCAACACCTCCTCCATCCCGATCATGAAGATCGCCGTGGCCACCAACAGCCCCGAGCGCGTGGTCGGCATGCACTTCTTCAACCCGGTGCCGGTGCTGCCGCTGGTCGAACTGGTTACCACGCTCAAGACCGGTGGTGCGGTCACCGCACGCGCCGAGGCCTTCGCCACCGAAGTGCTGGGCAAGCAGGTGGTGCGCTCGGCCGACCGCTCCGGTTTCGTGGTGAACGCGCTGCTGGTGCCGTATCTGCTCTCGGCCATCAGGATGGTCGAATCCGGTTTCGCCACCAAGGAGGACGTCGACAAGGCCATGGTCCTGGGCTGCGCACACCCGATGGGCCCGCTCGCGCTGACCGATCTGGTCGGCCTCGACACGGTGAAGTCCATCGCCGACTCGATGTACACCGAATTCAAGGAGCCGCTGTACTCCGCGCCGCCGCTGCTGATGCGCATGGTCGAGGCGGGGTTGCTGGGCAAGAAGACCGGAGCCGGCTTCTACCAGTACAACCAGGGCTGAACCGAAACGAGAGGCCAGGGCCCGAGCCGATGGCGGCGGGCACAACTACAGTCAGCCAAGCAAGTATCTACCCACCGCCCACCTGCCCGTCGCCGCCGCGCGGAATTCGCCGTTGCCGGGCATAAGCTGCAAGCAGGTCCTCATCGGCGGCAGCTCGAAAGGGAGTCTGGCTCATGGTCAACGTCACCGACGGTTTCGGTTCGAGCATCCTGGGTTATCCGCGGATCGGCCCGCACCGGGAACTCAAGCGTGCGCTCGAGTCCTACTGGCGCGGGTCGCTGTCCCGGGACGAACTGCTCGAGGTGGGGCGCGAGATCCAGGACACCCAGTTCTCGGAGCTGGCCGCGGCGGGGCTGACGCAGGTGCCCGGGAACACGTTCTCCTTCTACGACCACATCCTCGACAACGCCTTGCTGTTCGGGGCGGTGCCGCAGCGGTTCGAGCCCTATCGTGAGGGCCTGGATCCGCTGGATTTCTACTTCCTGATGGCGCGTGGCCGGCCGGATCTGCCGCCGCTGGAACTGGTTCGGTTGTTCGGCACCGACTACTACTACCGCCAGCCCGAACTCGACGCCGACGCCGAATTCTCCCTGCATCCGGAATTCCTGCTGGACGAATGGGATCGGGCGATGGCCCGCGGCATCGAGTTGCGCCCGGTGGTGCTGGGACCGGTGTCGCTGCTGCTGCTGTCCAAGGCCGGGCACGTTCCGGGCCGGACGGAATTCGATCGGCTGACTCTGCTGGAGAAGTTGCTGCCGGTCTACGAGGAACTGCTGGAGATTCTGGCCAAGCGCGGGTCGACCTGCGTGCAGTTCGATGAACCATGTTTCACCAGCGAGCGCACGCCCGAGGAATTGGCCGCGTTCGAGCGTGTCTACCAACGGCTTTCGACCGCGCCGCTGCGCCCGCGCATGCTGGTGACCGGTCAGTACGGTGACTTCGGTGAGGCGGTGCGGATTCTGGCCGGGACCGCCGTGGAGGCGATCGGCCTGGATCTGGCCAGTCACCGGGTCCGGCCCGAGGAACTCGCCGAGATTCCGGGTATCTCCCGAAAACGCCTGTACGCGGGCGTGATCAGCGGCACCAATGTGTGGCGTGCGGATCGTCCGATCACCCTGGATTATCTGCACGCGCTGGCCGAGGTGTGCCCGGACATGGTCGTGTCCACCGGAACCACGCTGCTGCACGTGCCCTACGACCTGCTCGTCGAGTACGATATCGACGGTAATGTCGCCGACCGCCTGGCCTTCGCGAAACAGAAGGTGCTCGAGGTGGTTTCGCTGGCCAAGGCGCTCACCGAGGCGCACCGCGGCGGCGATGCCGGGCCGATCACCGCCCGGTGGGCCAAGCGGCCCAGTGCGGTGCATTTCAAACAGAAACACGCTGTGCGGCAACGGGTTTACGCCGTGACGCCGGAGATGCGCGAGCGTGTTCCGTACGCCGAGCGCGCCGAGGCGCAGCGCCGGCGCCTGAATCTGCCGATGGTTCCGACGACGACGCTCGGTTCCTATCCGCAGACCGATGCCGCCCGCCAGGCCCGCGCCGATCTGGGCGCCGGCCGGCTGTCCTACGAGGAGTACCGCAAGCGGATCGAGGCCGAGATCGAGGCCACCATCCGCTTGCAGGAGGACATCGGCCTGGATGTGCTCGTCCACGGCGAGCACGAACGCAACGATATGATTCAGTACTTCGCCGAACTGATGGACGGTTTCGCGACCACCCACTTCGGCTGGGTGCAGGTCTACGGTTCGCGCTGTGTGCGCCCGCCGATCCTCTACGGTGACGTCTCGCGGCCGGCGCCGATGTCGGTGGAATGGACCACCTATGCCCAGTCGCTCACCGACAAGCCGGTGAAGGGCATCGTGACCGGCCCGGTGACGATGGTCGCGCGCTCGTTCGTGCGGCAGGATCAGCCGCTGTACGAGACCGCCGATCAGGTGGCCCTCGCGATCCGGGATGAATTGGCCGATCTGGAGAAGGCCGGCGTGGCGATCATCCAGGTCGATGAGCCCGCGGTGCGCGAGCTGTTGCCGCTGCGACCGGACGGCCGCACCGAATATCTGCGGTGGGCGGTCAGTGCGTTCCGGTTGGCGACCTCCGGGGTGCGGCCCGATACCCAGATCCACACCCATATCGCCTATTCCGGTCGCGCCGAAATCGTGCGCGCCATCGAGGAATTGGATGCCGACGTCACCGCCGTCGTCGCCACCCGCTCGCTGCGGTGGGTACTCGAGGCGCTGGCCGGAGACACCGAGGAGGGGCACGGTCTCAGTCACGGTGTCGGCCCGGGTGTCTACGAATCGCGGTCGGCGCGCATCCCCGATATCGACGAGATCGACGAATTGCTGACCGCCGCCGCAGAAGCCGTGACGCCGGAGCGGTTGTGGGCCAATCCGGACGGCGGATTGAAGACCAGGCACCACTGGCAGCTGGATCCCTCACTGCGCAATATGGTGGCCGCCGCCCGCCGGGTCCGGCGCCGGGCGGCCGCGGCGCGGTGATCGGCCGGCGTTGCCGGGTATTCGCCGGTCCCGAGGTGGGATAATCTTCTCGGCGTATCGCTTCGAGACCGGGAGAACCACTCATGGGAATGTTCGATTTCAAGGATGTTGCCGGCAAGGCGGCGGAACTGGCCGTCCAGAATGCCGATAAACTGGACCCTCTGGTCGAGAAGGTCGGCGATATGGTCGATGCGCAGACCGACGGGAAATTCGCCAAGCAGGTCGACGCCGCTCAGGAAGCCGCCAAGAAGGCGTTGCGGGACCAGGCCGGCAAGTAGTCGAATTCGAACGGTCGCGGG
>JAFMQT010000261.1:5400-6609 GCA_017354515.1 Nocardia sp.
GGCGCGACTGTTTTTCGCTGTGCCGGAACCGATTACGGTCGGCCGGTGGCGAATGCCTGCACCGCGTCCAGGAATTCCTGGCCGCCCATCAGATATCCGCCGATCATCGCGCCCGCGAGCGCGCCGGCGGGTGCCAGAACCAGATCCAGGATCGGAATCCACGCGCCCAGGAAACCGCCGATGATGGCGCCGCCGATCACGCCCGGAGCGTTCTTCTGGATCTCGAATATCAACCGGTCCCGGGAATTGAGGCCCCGGGGGGCCGCGATATCACCCGGGCTCATCGACGGGGTCAGGGTCAGGGTGCGTCCGTTCCCGGCGATGGTCTGACCGACGTGCACGCGACCGGCCGCGTCCGGCCGCAAGCCGATACTGTCCACCACGGCTCCCGACGCCGACCGGAGCAGTACCGCGCCGCCGCCCGGGGCCAGATCGAAACGCCCCTGGTCGATGGTGGTGGTGATGGTCTTGGCCACCGGCGAGACCGTGACGTGATAGCCGACGCCGCCCTCGGTGCCGGCGGTGGCGTTACCGTGCGCGACGGCGGGTGCCGGAGTAGCACCCGCCGGATTCGCGCCCGCGGTGATGCCCACCGCGGCCACGGCCATCAGGACGGTTGCGGTGATCTTGCCGAATTTCATGCGTGAAAAATCCTCCCCGACAATCGATTCCCCACGGAAACCCCCCGAAATGTGGATCCCCCAAGCGAATCGACGTCTGTTGAAACGTGATTCGAACGCACCCAGTTTTAATGGATGTTCGCGGCCACGGCAAGTCGGGGAGGACAGATCACAGTTGGGCGGCCCTCAGATGGTGGCGGTATCGATGACGAATCGGTACCGCACATCGCTGGCCACTACGCGGTCGTAGGCCTCATCGATGCGATCGGCGGAGATGGTCTCGATTTCCGCGCCGATGCCGTTTTCGGCGCAGAAGTCCAGCATTTCCTGCGTCTGCGGAATTCCGCCGATCAGTGAACCGGCCAGGGAGCGCCGGGAATGGGTCAGGGTCGAGGCCCGGACCGCCAGCGGATTTTCCGGCAGACCGAGGATCACCAGGGTGCCGTCGAGGTTCAGCAACTTCATATAGCGGTCGATGGGCAGGTCGGCGGAGACCGTATTGATGATCAGATCGAATCGATTGCGCAGATCCTTGAAGGTCTGTTTGTCGCTGGTCGCGTAGTAGTGGTGGGCGCCGAACCGGGTGCCG
>JAFMQT010000621.1 GCA_017354515.1 Nocardia sp.
GCACCGATGATGAGCACCGATAGCCGGCGTGCCACGCCCATAGGCTCTCCTGTTCCTCTGTGTTCTCTCACACTGTAAATCGGGCGCCCGCGACCGACGTCGGAACTGGGCGTTCGGCCGCTCCGACCGGAGTCGGACGACGATCGCGACCGCGGACGGATGTGCGGGGTGCGGGCCGGTCGTTACCTTGAACGCATGGCAACAGTACGCAGTGAATCCCTTCCGTCGGGTCCGGTTCCGCGGCTGGCGCCGCTGGCCCGATTCAATCGGCGCTTCGTCAACCCGGTCGCGAAACCCTATGCCGCACACGCACCCTGGATGGGGACCGTGGTCCATCGCGGCCGCCGGTCCGGCAGGCAGTACCGCACCCCGGTGAATATCTTCCCGACCGAGCACGGCTACCGGATCGCGCTCACGCACGGCACCGACGCCGATTGGGTGCGCAATATCCTCGCCGCGGGGCGGTTCACCCTCGTCACCGCCGGACGGGATGTGGAATTGGTGCGGCCGCGCGTCATCCACGAACCCGCGGCCGAATGGGCGCCGACGCCGATGCGCTGGTACGTGCGTTTCATGCGTGCCGAACACCACCTGTACGCGGTCCGCGAGAGCCGTGCTCCGGCTCGTTCTGGCGGGCTATCGCGCCGCGACCGGTGAGGTGCAGCTGTTGGGGGGATCGACCAGGACGCACAGGGCCGGTGCTCGGGTGGGCAGGTAGTTCGGCGCGACCCCGCCCCCGGTGATGAGCTGACGGTAGGCGCCGACGGCGTCGGTGGGGCGGCGGCTCAGACTCGGATCGGACTCCACATCGACCGCGAACAGTCCGAAACGCGGTGCGTAACTGCCCCATTCGTAGTTGTCGGTGAGGCTCCAGTAGTTGTAGCCGATCACGTTCATACCGTCGGCCTTGGCGCGCTGCAGCCAGTAGACGGTATCGCGCAGGTGATCGCCTCGACTGTAACCGTCGCCGCGCGGGAGATTGTTGTTCGTGGCCAACCCGTTCTCCACCACATACAACGGCTTTCCGGGCAGCCGTCGCGAATAGTATTGCAGCGCATAGTAGATGCCCTCGGTGTGCACCGGAAGGTCCCAGATGGCGGCGCCCGGAATTCCGGAGGAGGAGGATCCGACGGCCTTGGTGAAGGTGTCGAGCGCGGCCCGCGCCGGATCGTAGGCGAAATAGTAATCCACCCCCACATAGTCGAGCCGGCCCGCGACCCGGTCGACGAAACCGCCGTTGACCTGCGCTTCCGAACCCGCGACGTAGCCGAGGTTACTGGTCACCTGTGCCCCCGGCCGGACATGGTGGATGTAGTCGTAGATCCCGTTGTGCACCTGCGCGAGGCGTTCGAGCATGTCGTTCGGATTCGCGCCGTGACCGACCTCGTGCCCGATATAGGCCACCGGCTCGTTCACCGTGACCCACAACGGATTCCGTGCGGCGTAGCGGTCGACGACCCGGCGTGCGTTGGCCAGCCAGTCGCCGACCATCGCGGGGTTGTTCCACCCGCCGCGGGCGGCCTCCCAGCCCGGATACACCCAGTGATCGAGGGTGATCATCGGCCGCATACCGTCCTGCTGGATCTTGTTGATCACCGCGTCGTAGTGCCGGAACGCGCCCTCGTCCCAGACTCCCGGCGCCGGCTGCAGCCGAGCCCACTCCACCGAAACCCGGAACACCTTGACCCCGAGCCCGCGAGCGGAATCGATATCGGAGGCGTAGCGATCGTAGAAGTCCACCGAATCCCGCAGCGGGGCATAACCGGGATTGCCCGCGATATACCGAGTCCAATTGCTGTCTGGGGAATGGCCCTCGGACTGGAACCCCGAAGTGCTGACACCCCACAGGAATCCGGGCCCCAGTGCGGAGATGGGGTTCGCGGCCCGAGCCGGGGGAGCGGACAACAGTTGCGTGCACAGCAGCAGGGCCGAAACCATCGCGGCAGCCGCCGCCGAGCCCGCCCAGCGGTACCGGAATCCCATCAGCACACCATAACCGGACGGCCCCGGATCCGGTGAACGGTCACCGAAATTCGAAATCCCCAGCGGTGCGGCATTGTTGCGGTCGACATCCGGTCCCGGGCCGCAGCGAGGGCGGCCCGGGCGCGAACCGATCAGCCCATCGTCTTCTGGCCGTCGATGGCTTCGCGGAGGATGTCGGCGTGGCCTGCGTGCTGGGCGGTTTCGGCGATGATATGCATCAGCGCGCGGCGAGCCGACCACTTCCGTTCGGTGAACCATGGGGCGTCGGGCAGTGGGTATGCGGTGTCGAGGTCGGGCAGCGTCTGTATCAAATCATTGGTCCGCCTGGCGACTTCGTCATATTCCGTGAGGAGTCCGGCGAGGGTTTCGCCGGGCAGCATCCGGAACTCGTCGGCCCGACGCTGGAAATCCTCCG
>JAFMQT010000262.1 GCA_017354515.1 Nocardia sp.
AACGATGCGCTCGGGAGGGCGCATCGGCGCGACCGGATAGGTGCTGGGAGACCGATCTCGAGACCAACGTATTCCTCGGAACCACCGGTAAATCAGACTTCCTGACGCCCGGCTTTCTCGCTTTTCGTTGTCTACCGCCGTATCAGGATGTGCGAGGACACGACACGGTGCTGGTCGGTGAGGTGCTCTCGCCGTCGAATACCCAATCCGATATCGAAGCAAAGAAAAGTCGCTACGCCGCTGCGGGGATTCCGTGGTACTGGGAGGTGACGCTTCGATCCGATATCAGCGCCATCGCGACGGTCCGAGCCTACGGACTGGAAACCGGTGTCGCTACCTTACCCGAGGGCGTCAGCCCGTTGCACCGGTCCGATTACCGCCTGGTCGGCGAATGGACGCATGCCGACGAGGCCGGAATCTCGTTCGGATATCCGTTCCCGATCAGTATTCCGTGGGATTGCCTCGCCTTCTGACTTGCCGGACCGATCGGTGCACGCTCAGGCGGTGATGCCGTCGAACTGCATGACCCAGTAGGGGTTGTTGGTGGTGGTATTCCATTGCGACACATACAGGGTCACATCGGTGGCCGAGGCCGACCGCGGATGGATGTAACCGCCGTAGAGTTGCGCGAACGCGCGTTCACGCCGCCACCACGGTGTCGAACCGTGGATCTGCGGTTTCGCCTCGGACCACACCGCGTCGATCGCGGGCGCGGTACGGGTCGAGATGCAGTAACCCGCGACGTCGAAGTAGGCCATCACCCAGGTGCCGGCGAGGTTCTTCACGCTCACCTCACCGATCGCACCCATCCCCGCGAACAGCGGCGTCGGCGCCGGATGTCCCCACAGCCACCGGGAACCGTCATAGCCCCAGTACTCGTACGCGCTGCGGTCGGTGATCTGCTGCCACGGCACCCGCATCAGGATCGGGCCGTCGCGATTGTGCGCCCGGCCCCATTCCTTCGCGACCACATACAGGTGCCCGTCCGCGCCGATACCGGCGAAGGACTGCATCATGAACGGACTCCACCCGTCATAGCCGTCGCTGCCGTCGTTGAGCCACACCGCCGGATGATCGGTCCAGGTGGCGCCGTCGTCATCGGAGTGGGCCAGTCCCGCGAACAACGCACCGTGCCGGTCATCGGCGACGTCCCAATCGCGAACACTGGTGTAGGTCAACCAGGTTCGCCCGTTCGGATCGACGAAAGCATCGCCCGGGATCCGGCTGACCTCGAAACCGTAGCCGTTGTCGGCCTTGTGTGTGTAGTTCAGGGCCTGCGTGGCCCGCGCACCGCCCGGGGCCGCGGTGAAGGCGGTCGTGGCCGGCGGCGCGGCGTCGGCGAACAACAGCACCGGCGACCCGACCCACGTCCCCTGCCCTTGACCGTCGCCGGTGAAGGTGTCCCCGAATACGAAACCCGACGCGCCGGGCCGGAAATGGCTGCGGTCATAGGGGATTCCGAGGTCGCTGCCCCCGACGCCGAACTGCTCGGCGGTACTTCCGGCGAATCCGGTCAGGGGTGTACCCCAGTTTTTCGACATCTGCTGTTTCGGCATCGGGATATCCGTTCGACTGCCAGCGGTCACATCGGCACAAGTCTCGGGGGTACCCGGGCGCGGGTCGCGGCCAAACCCGGTCGGCAGCAGGCGATCGCAACGAATGTCCGGATCGGAACCACAACTGGTTCACAGGGTATTCCAAGCTCGGAATCGCAGCATACAGATATGGACCTCGCTGCGCTTGTCACCGCCTTCGTGGTCGCCGTGCTTCCCGTGGCGCCCACCGAACCCACGCTGGTCGGACTCGGTGCGCTCGCCTCGGTGGCGCATGTGTCCCCGCTCGCGATCATCCTGGTCGCGGGATTGGGCTGCTCGATCTCCGATCACATGTTCTACGCCGCCGGCCGCTGGGGTGGACCCCGGTTGCTGGGGCTGCTGTCGCGGTGGGGCGCGGCCGACCGGATGACGACCTGGCTGGTGGCGCGGGCGCAGTCCTGTGGTGGTCCGGTATTCATCGGTGCGCGATGGCTGCCGGCCGGGGGGAGTGCGGGCGCCGCGGTGGCCGGGACGGTCGGATGGTCGCTGCGCCGGTTCACTCCCACCTCGCTGGTCGGGTCCATGCTGTGGTCCTCATATGCCGCGCTGCTGGGTTATCTCGGCAGTTCGTTCACCGGTAATCCGCTTGCGGGGCTGGGTATCTCGTTGCTGGTGATGGCTGCGGTCGCGCTGGGCGGGCGGCCCTTGATGCACCGTCACCGGCGCGGTGCGGCGGTTCCCGCCGACATCGCCGTGCTGCCCTCGGCCGCGGCCGAACCCATCCTGGCGGCCGCCTGAGCCGACCCCTTCGTCCTTGACTTCGAGAGCGCTCCAGCACCTAGCGTCGCGGATATGGACGAACGCATCGAACTCGCCAATCATGTCGCTCTGGTCACCGGTGGCTCGCGCGGTATCGGCCGCGGTATCGCGCTGGCGCTCGCCCGCGCCCGGATAGCGGTGGCCGTCAACTATCGAGCTCGCGCCGAGGAGGCCGCCGAAACGGTGGCCGAGATCGAACACGCCGGCGGCCGCGCGATCGCGGTACGCGCCGATGTCTCGGTGACCGCCGAGGTGGAGGCGATGATCGAGCGGGTCGGCACGCAACTGGGTCCGGTCGACATCCTGGTCAACAATGCCGGGATCGCCACCATCGTCGGGGTCGACGAGATCACCGAGGAGGATTTCGACCGGACGATGGTGGTCAACACGAAGTCGGTGTTCCTGTGCACGCAGGCCGTGGTCGCGGGTATGCGCGCTCGCGGTTGGGGGCGGATCGTGAACATCTCATCGGTGGCCGCCCGCGGCGGCGGCTCGGTCGGCGTGCACTACAACGCTTCGAAGGCGGCGGTGGAGGGCCTGACTCGAGGTTATGCCGCACGCCTGGCCGCCGACGGGATCACGGTGAATGCGATCGCCCCGGGCCTGATCGACACGGAAATGGCCGCGCCGCTGAAGGAATCAGGCGTCGGTGACCGGCTTCCGGTCGGTCGGCTGGGCACGGCCGACGAGATCGGTCAGGCCGCGGTCATGGTGCTCGGCAACGCCTTCCTCACCGGCCAGACCATCGCGGTCAACGGTGGCGGATCGTTCCAGTGACCCTCACCGCCGCAGCTCGCGCACCGCTCGCTCCACCCTGCGGTCCGGGATGACCCAGATCGCCGCCACGATCGCATAGCAGGCCAGAGCGATTCCGATCGTGACGTGCGAGCCGCGCCCGAGTGCGCTGGCCAGGACGCCGACCAGATAGAGGCCGATTGAGACCGCGATCTTGGCGCGCGGTTGCACGGTCCGCCGCAGCGCCGAGTCGGGGGCGTGATCGGCGAACAGCGACGCCTGCAGCAGGGTGTAGGTGATGGCGGCGGCGATCAGGTTGAGCCCGTACGCGGTGGTGGGGTCCTGCGCGAAATTCGTGTCGTCCATCCAGTGCGTGGTGAACGGTAGCAGCGACAGGCTGAACAGTAGAGACAGATTGGCCCACAGGCTTTTCCCGGAGGTCCGCTCGGCCAGCGACAGCAGATGATGGTGGTTGTTCCAGTAGATGCCGACGTTGACGAAACTCAGCAGGTACGTCAGGATCCCGGACCCGGAATCGGCGAGCAGGGCGTGAAAGGTGTCGCCTTTGGGAAAGGGCAACTCCAGCACGATGATGGTGATGATGATGGCCAAGACGCCATCGCTGAAGGCCTCCAGCCGGGTGGTCGGCATTCAGAGCCTCCTGGTCCGCGGTTTCAGCTGGGTGGTCGGCATCGGCGGTGCCGGCAACGCGTCCTCGGGCCGCCACCCGGCGACGGTACCGAAGCGGCCGGGGTCATCTGCCGCTCCGGTGCGCGCTTCCCAGGCGGCCCGGTACCGCACGATCTCGTCGTGGCTGCGGCCCACGAAGTTCCACCACATCAGGATGTCCTCGCCGAACGGCGTGCCACCCAGCAGAATTGCCCGCGCCGCTGCGGTGGCCGGATTGACCAGGTCGAGCTCGGTCCGTCCCGGCCGCAGGTAGCCGAGATCACCATGGCCGAGCGCCGCCCCGTCGAGGGTGAGCGCTTCGGTATCGAGCAGGACCGCGTGTTCGAAGCTTTCCTCGACCGCGAGCCGCGTCCGCGCGCCCGGGGCGAGGGTCAGTTCGGCGCCCAGCAGCGGTGTCGCGGTCACCACCGGGGAGGTTTCGCCGCCGAGTGCGCCGATGAAGACCCGTCCGGTCAGGCCGGGCGCGAGGTCGACCGATGGCGGCCGGTGGTACTGGAATCCGGGTGGGTCCCGACGCGCCGAATCCGGTAGCGCCACCCACAATTGGACTCCGTGCAGCCGCACGGTATCCGGCGTGGACACCTCGGAGTGGCTGATTCCGTGCCCGGCCGACATCAGATTCAGTTCCCCGGGCCGCACGATGGCGTGCACACCGGCGCTGTCGCGGTGTTCGACCTCGCCCTCGAACAACCAACTGACGGTTTGTAATCCGGTGTGCGGGTGGGGCGCGACGTGCATGCCGCCGGTCTCGGCGACATCATCGGGGCCGTAGTGGTCGGCGAAACACCAGGCCCCGACCAGACTCAGCGCGCGGGTGGGCAGGGTGCGCCGCACGGTCATCGCGCGCGGACCACCGAGCGGTACCGCGCGCCCGGTCACGATCTCGAGCGGCCGGTGCGCGGTGTGGGCGGCGCCTGCGATCTCCGCCGGTTCGGTTTCGGTATTGCTCACGACCCAGACTCCTCCGGTTCGACCGCGTGGCGGCCGGTTTCGAGATTGTGCGCGACGGTGCTGAAGATATCGGCCATCACCCGCACCTGGGCGGGATCGATCAGATCGAACAGCCATGATCGCACTGCCTCGACCGAGGCATTGCAAATGCAATTTCATTTGCAACTGCCGAATTTTTTGCATAGTCTGGCGACAAGCCAGTAACCGATCCCAGGTTGATACCCGCCGCGAGCACGACCGATCCGTATTCCGGCAGGCGTCGGCCGCCCCCACCACAGGACACGCGAAGCCTGGTATGGACGAGATCGAACGCGAAGCACTGACGCGAGCAGCGATCGACCCCGATGCCGAACCGGCCGAGGTCGCCGGTCAGCTGTGGGTGCGGGAACTGCTGATGGATGTGGGGCAGTGGCGTCGGCAGCAGGGACTGGCGCCGCTCGAGGGGATACCGCCCCGGCCCCGCCCATCCCACCCCGCCGTCTCGGGGAACGGGTGCACCAATTCGGGCCGCGGTCAGCCCTGACGCCACAACGACCGGATAACCGTCACCGGACCACCGTGACCGCGAGCGCGGCCCCGGCCACGGCGGAGGTGAACGGTTCGAGATCGCCAGGATTGCGGGAGGTGATCACTGTCCGTCCACCGGCGGCGGATTCGACCACCGGCTGATCGGTCCAGCGCCCGCCGGCGTTGACCAGATCGGTGCGCAGCGACGGATACGAGGTCAGCGCCTGACCGTCCACCAATCCCGCTTCGATCAGCAGCCAGGGCCCGTGGCAGATGGCCGCGACCGGCTTTCCGGCGGCCGCGAATGCGCCGACCAGAGCGATCGCGTTCGGGTCGCGTCGAAGTTTGTCGGCGTTGACGGTGCCGCCGGGCACTACGACCGCGTCGAAATCGTCGACCTCGACCTGCGTGAGCGCGAGATCGGCGTCGACGACCACACTCTTTTCGGTGTCGTGCTCGAAGGTCTGCACGGGCCCGCGGTCGGGAGCGGCGTGCACGACGGTCAGACCGCGCTCGCGCAATCGGGCCGGCGGAACCAGCAATTCGTCACGTTCGACGCCGGTGTTCGAGGTGATCACCAGCACGATTGCCGACGTGTCGGCCGCCCCTCTGACGTCATGGCCTGTCGTCTCGGTCGCGCTCATGACACCTCCTCGGATCGTTGTCGAGGGGCGTGCTACCCCGGACGCCGCGCGGGAAACAGCACCCGATTCACGGTGATTCTGATCATGATCGCCAGATCATCGCGCGGGTACCGTCCCGTCGCGGGAGTATCGGTACAGCCGAACGCACATCGGCCCCGACGCACGAGGAGACACCGGCGATATGCCCGACCACGACACCCCCGGCTACGACGAATTCGGACTGTTCCAGGACAATGCCTCCGAAGCGGGCCTGACCTGGTCGGGGCCGCCCACCGTGCGGCGACGCCACGCCGAGATCGCGCCGGACCGCCGGGTGAGCGCGCTGCAGTGGGGTGCCGGTGAGCCGGATCTGGTGCTGCTGCACGGCGGGGCCCAGAACGCGCACACCTGGGACACCGTCGCGTTGGCACTGGATCGACCACTGCTCGCGGTGGATCTGCCCGGCCACGGCCATTCGGACTGGTGGCCGCGGCACGACTACACCCCGCACAATCTGGCCGCCGCCGTCGCCGCCGCACGCAACGAATTGGCCCCCGAACCCACCCCTGTGGTCGGCATGTCGCTGGGCGGCCTGACCGCACTGCGTCTGGCCGCCGCCGATCCGGAGTCGGTGTCCCGGCTGATCCTGGTGGACGTGACGCCCGGCGCCGGCGACAATCCGGGCAAGACGGCGGCGATCACCGCATTCGTCAACGGCCCGGTCGATTTCGACAGTTTCGA
>JAFMQT010000622.1 GCA_017354515.1 Nocardia sp.
ACGCGCTGCTGGAGGCGCTGCAATCCGGGGTGGTCGCGGACAACTCCGAACCTGCCACACCCGGGGTCGCCCTGGTCGGCGGCGGGCCGGGCGATCCGGATCTGATCACCGTGCGCGGCCGGCGGGTGCTGGCCCGGGCGGACCTGGTGGTCGCCGACCGGCTGGCCCCGCCGGAACTGCTCGCCGAACTCGGCCCGGATGTCGAGGTCGTCGACGCCGCCAAGATTCCGTACGGGCGGGCCATGGCTCAGGAGGCGATCAATTCGGCGTTGATCGAGGGCGCCAGGGCCGGGAAATTCGTGGTGCGGCTCAAGGGCGGCGACCCGTATGTCTTCGGCCGCGGCTACGAGGAGCTCGAGGCCTGCGTGGACGCGGGCGTTCCGGTCACGGTGGTGCCCGGTGTCACCTCGGCCATCTCCGTACCGGCCCTCGCCGGAATTCCGGTCACCCACCGCGGCGTCACCCACGAATTCGTGGTCGTCAGCGGACATATTCCGCCCGATCATCCGGATTCGCTGGTGGATTGGCCGGCGCTGGCGCGGTTGCGCGGCACCCTGGTGTTGCTGATGGGTGTCGAACGGATCGAGAAATTCGCCGCCGCCCTGATCGACGGTGGTCGGGAGCCGGAAACTCCGGTGACGGTCGTGCAGGAGGGAAGTTTGCGCACGCAGAGAATTCTGCGCGCGGAATTGAGTTCGGTCGCCGAACAGGTACGCGCACAGGATATTCGGCCGCCGGCGATCATCATCATCGGTCCGACAGCCGGATTCACCGTGGGTACGCCCGATATTCGTGCTGAATAACGGTCCTGGGTACAGTGGCTCACTGTGCTCGATAATCCCGCGGCAGCGATGCAGTACCCGGTAACGAAGCGGGCCTTCGGGCTACCGATTCTGGTGCTGTCGGGCCTGCAATTGATGGTGGTCCTGGACGGAACGGTCGTGATCTTCGCGATTCCCCGTCTGCAGGAACAACTGCACCTGTCGAATGCCGCCAGTGCGTGGACGGTCACCGCCTACGGTTTGCCGTTCGCCGGATTCATGTTGTTGGGTGGGCGGCTCGGTGACGTTTTCGGCCGCAAGACCATGATGATTCTGGGAGTTTCGCTGTTCACGGCGGCCTCGGCATTATGTGGTTCGGCGCAATGGGATTGGATGCTGATCGCGGCCCGGGCGGTACAGGGCACCGGAGCGGCGATCGCGGCACCGGTGGCGATGGCCCTGGTGGTCAGCACCTTCGCACCGGGCGCCGCGCGCAATCAGGCCATCGCCATATTCGGGTCCATGATGGCGATCGGATCGGTCGGGGGTCTGGTCATCGGTGGTGTGCTCACCCAGTTGAGCTGGCGTTGGATATTCCTGATCAATGTCCCGCTGGGTGCGCTGATCGTGCTCGGTGCGATCTACAAATTCCGCGACACCGACGAACATCAGCGGCTGAGTCTGGACGTGCGGGGCGCGGTATTGGGCACCCTCGGCTGTGTGGCGATCGTCTTCGCCGCGACCGAGGGCCCCGCGATGGGCTGGACCAGCCCCTACATCATCGGATCGGCGGTGGTCGGGCTCATCCTGCTGGCGATCTTCGTAATGACCGAGCGCACCGCGGACAACCCCTTGCTGCCGTGGTCGCTGTTCGATCAGCGCGATCGGGTGATGACCTTCCTGGCCTGTGTGCTGGCCGGTGGCGCGATGGGCGCCATGACGTTCTTCGTGGCGCAATTCCTGCAGAACGTGATGGGCTACAGCCCGCTGAAAGCCGGAATCGCGGCATTGCCGTTCACTGTCGGTGTCGGTGTCGGTGGTGCGGTGTCGTCGAAGCTGGCGATGCTGGTGCGTCCGCGCTGGCTGATCTGTGCCTCGGCGGCGTTCCTGGCGGCGGCCCTGTTCTACAGCTCGACCCTGGATTCCTCGGTCTCGTACTTCCCGACCCTGTTCATCCTGCTGCCGCTGATCGGATTCGGTGTCGGCATCGTGATGGTGGTGGTGCCACTGTGCCTGCTGGTCGGGGTGTCGGTCGAGAACATCGGCCCGCTGACCGCGATCGGCCAGATGGTGTTCAATCTGGGCGGTCCGGTCGCGATCGGCCTGCTGAGCCCGATCGCGCTGTCGCGCACACTGTCACTGGGGGGCAGTCCGGATCGGCCGGCCCACTTGGATAGTCTCCAGATCGACGCCCTGTGCAGCGGTTACACCCTGGTGCTGTTCATCTGTTCGCTGATCGCCCTCGCGATCGCGCTGATCGCTCTCACCCTGCGCTACACCCCGCAGCAGCTCGCGCAGGCGCAGCACGCTCAGGAAGAAGCGCAGCAGGCCTGATCAGGAGCGCCGGTAGCCGGGCTCGGTGCCCCGGCTACCGGCGCACCCGCCCGGCTCAGTTGTAGGATTGCGCGACT
>JAFMQT010000623.1 GCA_017354515.1 Nocardia sp.
GTGCGGCTTCGACCGCATCCCACACCACGCGCACACCGCCGTCGGCGTGATCCCAGAGCATGAAGTCCAGCGCCACCTGCGGTGTCTGCGACACACCGCGGACCTGGTCGCCGAGCCACGCCACCGGATCGGTGGCGGGCAGATGTGTGCAGTCGGTGAACACCACCGGATAGCGCGGCGCGGCCGAGGGACCCATCGCGTGCTGGACATCGATTCCACTGAATGTGGCGTGTGCCGAGTCGGTTTCGAGCTGTGTGTGCACTGCCCGCGCGAGGCCGGCGAAAGTGTGCCACGCATGCCGTATCTCGGTCAGCGAAGCACTACTGAAGTCGCCCACCACGTTCGCGGGCACATCGTCGCCGCGGTCGAATACCACCGTATTGACGCAGAACGGATCGCCGGCGCCCCAGCGAGTCAGCACCAGTGCGTACGCGGCCAGCACAACCGCTCGCGGGCTGATTCCACGCGAATCACATGCTCCATGCAACGCCGACCAGCGCTGCGGGGAAACGATGACCTCGCGCCGACGGAATCGAATGTCCTGCAATTGATCCAGAGGTGCAACCCACGGCAGTGCCGGCCCGGTCGGCAAGGACGGGATGCGCGCCAACCAGTAGTCCCGATCGCCGTCGCACACCGAATCCGAACGAGAGTTCCGATATTCGGCATACGACATCGGCGGCGGACGGTAGGCGCCCGGGCTCACCATCAGATCGCCCCAATGCCGCATGAGCAGCGCCCAACTCGGCACATCCATGGCGATCATGTCGAACCCGAGGAACAGCCGCACGGTCCCGGAAGGCAATATCGCCGCGGTGATATCGAACAGCGGCCATCGCGCGGGATCGGGGACCCGGTGCGAGGCGGTCGCGGACAGTTCGGCCAGTGTGGCGTCGACATCTGCGGAGCCCCGGCCGCGCAGATCGGTGATCGCGATCGGATACCGCGGCCGGGTCGCGGGGATGACGGGGACACCATCCTCGGTGATCTCCAGCCGCAGCATGTCATGGTCGCGGATGAGCCGGTTCCAGGAATTCTCCAGCGCCGCAATCTCTCCCAGCGGATCGCCAGAAGGTGTGCGGTCGACCTCGAAGTAGCACCAGGGCGCGACACCACCCAGTGCCACATCGCGCCGCCGCCCGACCCAATAGGCGGTTTGAGTCACTGTCAAACCGAGCGCGTCTCGGGCATCGATTGCGAGGTCTTCGGCATGGTCGGCAGTGAGAATGTGGCTCTGCCGCGTCGAAGAATCCCCGATACGCTCGCGCAGCCGGTGCCGTTGCACCTTCCCACTCGCATTGCGCGGCAGTCCTTTCGCGAATTCGAATGTCGCCGGGACCTTGTGCGCGGCCAGACGTCGCCCGGCGAAGGTGAGCAGTTCATTGGTCGTCACCCGCACACCGGGCCGCGACACGACAACCGCGTGCGCCAGCTCACCGAACTGCGCGTCCGGCGCGCCGACCACGGCGACATCGGCGACGGCGGGATGTTCGAGCAGCACCCGCTCGACCTCGGCCGGATACACGTGTTCACCGCCGACGATAATCATGTCCTTGATCCGGTCGCTCAGATACAGATATCCGTCCGCATCCAGATATCCGGCGTCACCGGTGTGAATCCACCCGTCCACCAGGGTACTCGCGGTGGCCGCCGCATTTGCGAAGTACTCGAGCATGTGTGCCGGAGTGTGCAGGCAGATCTCACCGACCCGCCCGGTGGGCAGGCTGATCCCGTCCGGGCCAATGATTTTCACCGCGAATCCGGGATACGGCCGCCCCACCGACCGCAGCCGCTGACCGCCGTCCCGATGATCGGCGGGGGACAGGAAGACCGCGGTATTCCCGGTCTCGGTGAGTCCGTAGATCTGCGCGAATTCGCATCCGATCACCGATTCCGCCTGTGCGAGAACACGATCGGGCATCGGAGCGCCGCCGTAGACGATCGTGCGGATCGAGGACAGCGCGGCCGCGTCGGCCGTCGGCTCGGCCAGCATCCACTGCAGCGTCGCCGGGACCATACAGGCCATGCTGACGCCGAATTCCGCCACCAGCGCCACCGCCGCCGCCGGATCGATCCGTGGCATGGTCACCGTCGTCGCACCGGCCGCCAAACTCTGTACCGCGAACCACATTCCGCCGATATGGAATCCCGGCAGCCCCACCAGGCCGACATCACCGGGCCGCCAATCGATCCACTGCTCACCCGCCGCCGCCAGCGCGTCCCGCACCGCGAAGAAGCTGCGATGGGCCAGCACCACACCCTTGGGCCTGCCGGTGGTTCCGCTGGTGTAGAGCTGAACCACGGCGTCCTCGGCCGCGATAGGGCGGGCCGATCGCCGCGCGGGGAATCGGCCGTACCATCCGCTCAGATCCCCGTCGGATGTCGATATCAC
>JAFMQT010000263.1 GCA_017354515.1 Nocardia sp.
CGCTGGAAGCTGCCGACCGGAACCGAGGTGGACACCGGATTCCGGGGCGATGACAAGACGGTGTATCCGGCCTGGACGGCCGCATCCGTACCGGGGACTTCCGGTGCGGCGACTGAGGACGGGGTGAACGAATGAGCGACCGCGCCGCGGTGATGGTGCTCGAGGACGGGCGGGTTTTCCGGGGACGGCGGTTCGGCGCCGAGGGGCAGACGCTGGGTGAGGCGGTGTTCTGCACTGCGATGACCGGATATCAGGAGACGCTGACCGATCCCAGCTATCACCGGCAGATCGTGGTGGCCACCGCCCCGCAGATCGGCAATACCGGCTGGAATGCCGAGGATGACGAGTCCGGGCGGATCTGGGTGGCCGGTTACGCGGTGCGCGACCCCGCCAAGCGGGCCTCGAACTGGCGCTCGGTCACCACCCTCGCCGAGGAGCTCGAGCGTCAGCGGATCGTCGGCATCTCCGGAATCGATACCCGCGCACTGGTCCGCCATCTACGCACCCGCGGGTCGATGAAGGCCGGCATCTTCAGCGGTGACGCGGCCGCGGCCTCGGCGGAGGAATTGCTGAGCCGGGTCACCGGGCAGCCCTCGATGCTGGGCGCGGATCTGGCCGGCGAGGTGTCCACCGGCTCGGTCTACACCATCGAACCGGACGGCGCGCATCGGTTCACCGTGGTCGCGGTCGATCTCGGCATCAAGACCAACACCCCGCGCATGTTCGCCCAGCGCGGTATGCGCGTGCACGTGGTGCCCTCCTCGGTGACGCTGGACCGGATCCAGGAGCTGCGGCCGGACGGGGTGTTCCTGTCCAACGGCCCCGGCGACCCCGCCACCCAGGACGATGCCGTCGAACTGACCAAAGCCGTTCTGGGCGAGGGGATTCCGCTGTTCGGAATCTGCTTCGGCAATCAGATCCTGGGGCGTGCGCTGGGATTGCGGACCTACAAGATGAAGTTCGGTCACCGCGGCATCAATGTCCCGGTCGTCGACCATGCCACCGGTGCGGTGTCGATCACCGCCCAGAATCACGGTTTCGCCCTCGAAGGTGAGGCCGGGCAGCGCTTCGACACCCCGTTCGGCACCGCCGAGGTCAGCCACACCTGCGCCAACGACGGCACCGTCGAGGGGGTGCGACTGGTCGGTGCGGACGGAAAGCCCGGCCGCGCGTTCTCGGTGCAGTACCACCCCGAGGCAGCGGCGGGACCGCACGATGCCGCCTACCTGTTCGACCGCTTCGCGGGTTTGATGGAGTCCGCCGGCCTGAAAGAGGGAGTCTGATGCCCCGCCGCAACGACCTGAACCACATTCTGGTGATCGGCTCGGGCCCGATCGTCATCGGCCAGGCCTGCGAATTCGACTACTCCGGAACCCAGGCGTGCCGGGTGCTGCGCTCGGAGGGGTTGCGGGTATCGCTGGTCAACTCCAACCCGGCGACGATCATGACCGACCCGGAATTCGCCGACTCCACCTATGTCGAGCCGATCACCCCGGAGTTCGTCGAGAAGGTCATCGCCGCCGAGCAGGCGCAGGGCACCCCGATCGACGCCGTGCTGGCCACCCTGGGCGGGCAGACCGCGCTCAATACCGCTGTCGCCCTGCATGAGGGCGGCGTGCTGGACAAGTACGACGTCGAGTTGATCGGCGCCGACTTCGAGGCCATCCAGCGCGGCGAGGACCGGCAGAAGTTCAAGGACATCGTCGCGAAGGTCGGCGGCGAATCAGCCCGCTCCAAGGTCTGCTACACCATGGACGAGGTACGCGACACCGTCGACGAACTCGGTTTCCCGGTGGTTGTGCGCCCGTCGTTCACGATGGGCGGGCTGGGTTCTGGCATGGCCTATTGCGATGCCGACCTCGATCGCATCGCCGGCGGCGGCCTGGCCGCCTCGCCCACCGCCAACGTCCTGATCGAGGAATCCATCCTGGGCTGGAAGGAATACGAGCTCGAGCTGATGCGCGACGGCCGCGACAATGTGGTCATCGTCTGCTCGATCGAGAATGTGGATCCGATGGGCGTGCACACCGGCGACTCGGTCACCGTCGCCCCGGCCATGACTCTGACCGACCGCGAATATCAGAAGATGCGCGATCTGGGCATCGCGATTCTGCGCGAGGTCGGCGTCGACACCGGCGGCTGCAACATCCAGTTCGCGGTCGACCCCAGCGACGGCCGGCTGATCGTGATCGAGATGAACCCGCGGGTGTCGCGCTCGTCCGCATTGGCGTCCAAGGCAACGGGTTTCCCGATCGCGAAGATCGCGGCCAAACTGGCCATCGGCTACAGCCTGGACGAGATCGTCAACGACATCACCGGGGAGACGCCCGCCTGTTTCGAGCCCACCCTGGACTATGTCGTGGTCAAGGCGCCGCGCTTCGCTTTCGAGAAGTTCCCGGGCGCCGACCCGACGCTGACCACCACCATGAAGTCGGTGGGCGAGGCGATGAGCCTGGGGCGCAACTTCTCCGAGGCACTCGGTAAGGTGCTGCGCTCACTCGAGACCAAGGCCACAGGCTTCTGGACCCAGCCGGACGGACCCTGGACCGACCCGGCTGAGATCCTCGCCGACCTGCGGGTACCGACCGAGGGGCGGATCTATCAGGTCGAGCGCGCGCTGCGGCTGGGCGCGAGTATCGAACAGGTCGCCGAGGCCTCCGGAATCGATCCGTGGTTCGTCGCCGAGGTCGCCGGACTGGTCGAGTTGCGCGGCGAGATCTGCGCGGCGCCGGTACTGGACGAGCAGCTGCTGCGCTTGGCCAAGTACAACGGCCTGTCCGATCGGCAGATCGCGATGTTGCGCCCGGAACTGGCCGGGGAGAACGGAGTTCGCGAACTGCGGCATCGGCTCGGCATCCGGCCGGTCTACAAGACGGTAGACACCTGCGCGGCCGAATTCGAGGCCAAGACGCCGTATCACTACTCGGCCTATGAACTCGACCCCGCGGCTGAATCCGAGGTGGCCCCGCAGCCCGATCGGGAGAAGGTCATCATCCTCGGCTCCGGGCCCAATCGCATCGGTCAGGGCATCGAGTTCGACTATTCGTGTGTGCACGCCGCGCAGACGCTGTCGGAGGCCGGCTACGAGACGGTCATGGTCAACTGCAATCCGGAGACCGTGTCGACCGACTACGACACCGCCGACCGGCTGTACTTCGAGCCGCTGACCTTCGAGGACGTTTTCGAGGTGTATCGCGCCGAGGCCGAGTCCGGCCGGGTCGCGGGCGTGATCGTGCAGTTGGGCGGGCAGACTCCGCTCGGGCTCGCCCAACGGCTCACCGCGGCCGGGGTTCCGGTGGTGGGCACGTCCGCCGCGGCGATCGACCTGGCCGAGGACCGCGGTGAATTCGGGGACGTGCTGGTCGCGGCCGGACTGCCGGCGCCCAAGTACGGCACCGCCACCACGTTCGAGCAGGCCAAGGAGATCGCGGCCGGCATCGGCTATCCGGTGCTGGTCCGCCCGTCGTATGTGCTCGGTGGGCGCGGGATGGAGATCGTCTACGACGAGCCCTCGCTGGAGGGCTACATCTCCCGCGCGACCGAATTGAGCCCCGAGCATCCGGTGCTGGTCGACCGCTTCCTCGAGGATGCCATCGAGATCGACGTCGACGCGCTGTGCGACGGCGAGGAGGTCTATCTGGGCGGGGTGATGGAACATATCGAGGAGGCCGGTATCCACTCCGGTGACTCGGCGTGTGCGCTGCCTCCGATCACGTTGGGCCGCAGCGATATCGAGGCCGTGCGCCGCTCGACCACGGCGCTGGCGCACGGGATCGGCGTCAAGGGTCTGCTGAATGTCCAGTACGCGCTCAAGGACGATGTGCTCTATGTCCTCGAGGCCAATCCGCGGGCCAGTCGCACGGTGCCGTTCGTCTCCAAGGCCACCGGTGTCTCGCTGGCCAAGGCGGCCGCGCGGGTCATGCTCGGTGCGAGTATCGCCGATCTGCGCAAGGAGGGCATCCTGCCGGCCGACGGTGACGGGGCCGCGGCGCCGCTCGAGGCTCCGGTCGCGGTGAAGGAGGCCGTGCTGCCGTTCCACCGTTTCCGGCGGCCGGACGGTTCGGGTGTGGATTCGTTGCTGTCGCCGGAGATGAAATCCACCGGCGAGGTAATGGGCATAGACGCCGATTTCGGCACCGCCTTCGCCAAGAGCCAATCGGCCGCCTATGGATCGCTGCCGACGTCGGGATCGGTTTTCGTCTCGATCGCCAACCGTGATAAGCGCGCCATGGTGTTCCCGACCAAACGCCTGCACGATCTCGGCTTCCGGATCGTGGCCACCGAGGGAACCGCACAGATGTTGCGGCGCAACGGGATTCCATGTGAGCAGGTGCGCAGGCACAGCTATCCGGAACTGGACGAGCGCGGCGCCGGTACGGCGCCGGACGCGGCCGGCGATACCGCCTCGATCCCGGCGGGTCCATCGATCGTCGACCAGATCAAAGATGGCGAGATCGACATCGTGTTCAACACGCCTTACGGTAATTCAGGGCCCCGTATCGACGGTTACGAGATTCGGACCGCCGCGGTCGGAGCCAATATTCCGTGCATTACGACGGTGCAGGGTGCGGCCGCGGCCGTACAGGGCATCGAAGCAACCATCAACGGCGGTATCGGTGTGCGGTCCCTACAAGAACTGCACGCCGTTCTGCGGGGCTGAGAGGGAGAGATAACAGTGGCAGCCATCGGTTTCGGCGCGGGAGTCCGGCCTCCAGGAGCAGGTCGAGTGGCATCTCGGCGGATGCGGAGTTTCGGTGTGAGCGAACCGGTGCCGCCCGGCGGCGACGTCCGGCGGATGCGCAATGTGGGCGGTTACAGCACAGTCGGCTTTCGTGCCGTCCCGCCGATGGGCCGCAAACCCGCGCCGGAGGCCGAACTCGACCAGGCGGACTTGGATACCGAGACGCTGGAGTTGACCGACACGCTGCTGGCCCGCGCGGACGAGGTGCTGGCCCAGGCCGACGAGATTCTCGAACGCGCCGAGGAGGCTCCGGGCCCCGAACGCGAAACCGTCCCGCAAGAGGCTACCGCCGACGCTGCGGCCACGGTGGATGAGCTGGCCGGTGTGAGTCGGTGACCTCCTTCGGTGTCCGGTTGGCCGCGGCGATGGATCGGTTCGGCCCGCTGTGCACCGGTATCGATCCGCACGCGCAACTGCTGCGGGCCTGGGATTTCAGTGCCGATATCGACGGGCTCAAGCGGTTCGCCGATATCTGCGTGGAGGTTTTCGCCGGTCGCGTGGCATTGGTGAAACCGCAGGTGGCCTTCTTCGAGGTCTACGGTTCCGGCGGAATCGTGGTCCTCGAGGACACCATCGCGGCCCTGCGCGAGGCAGGCACCCTGGTGCTCGCCGACGCCAAGCGCGGCGATATCGGATCGACCATGGCGGCCTACGCCCAGGCCTGGCTGGGTGATGGCCCGCTGGGCTGCGACGCGGTGACGGTGTCGCCGTATCTGGGCTTCGGATCGCTGGCGCCGGCGCTCGAGACCGCGCGGGCCGATGACCGCGGTCTGTTCGTCCTGGCCGCCACCTCGAATCCCGAAGCGGCACAACTACAGCGCGGCACGGCGGCCGACGGCCGGGTGGTCGCCCAGTCGATGATCGATGCGGCCGCCGAACACAATGCCGGGCCCGAATTCGGGTCGGTCGGTGTGGTGGTCGGCGCCACGCTCGCCGAACCGGTCGATATCGGTGCCCTCAACGGCCCGGTTCTGATGCCGGGCGTCGGTGCCCAGGGTGGGGGAGCGGAGTCGATTCGCGCCCTGATTCCGGCCGCTCACCGCGGCGCGGTGGTGCCGGCCGTCTCGCGGGAGTTGCTCGGTGCCGGGCCTTCGGTGGCGGCCATGCGCACCAAACTGCTGAAACTGGCCGACGAGTTCGCATTTCTGCATTCCTGATGAGCTCCCGCGGCGCTGTCGGCTCCCATGCCGCCGACACACGGGCCGAATTTTCCAGACACGCAGAAAAATTTGAGAAAGTTCCAGGTCGCGCGACTTCGGGGCGGTCACGGCCCCGCTCGGACCGGCCGAAATCCGCTGGCCGATCCGGTCGTTGCGGCTAAACCGCAGGTCATCGGGCAGTTGACCAGTTCGCGGGGGTGATCGCCGTGATCGCGTCCGATCCCCGTTCCGACCGGCCGGACCACCGCCACCGGTGCCCGAATCCACCGCTGACCTGGGGGGTGGGTTCGCAATCTGCCTGCGGCGTGGGTACGGTCGCACAGACCGCCGGGTTACCGACGGGAGATCTAGCAATGAACGATGAGACGGAGGAACTGTGGCCCTTCCCCAGCTGACTGACGAGCAGCGCGCCGCTGCTTTGGAGAAGGCGGCTGCCGCTCGCCGCGCTCGGGCAGAGCTCAAGGAGCGCTTGAAGCGTGGCGGCACTGACCTGAAGACGGTCCTGAAGGATGCCGAGACCGATGAGGTCCTCGGCAAGATGAAGGTTTCGGCACTGCTGGAGGCCCTGCCCAAGGTCGGCAAGGTCAAGGCGGCCGAGATCATGACGGAGCTGGAGATCGCGCCGACGCGTCGCCTGCGCGGCCTGGGCGACCGGCAGCGTAAGGCGCTGTTGGC
>JAFMQT010000264.1 GCA_017354515.1 Nocardia sp.
CGAGGCCACCGCGTCCACGCGCAGGCCGTCGATGTGGAATTCGGAGAGCCAGTAACAGGCGTTGGCCACCAGAAAGTTGCGGACCTCATGCCGTCCGTAGTTGAAAATATATGTGCCCCAGTCCAATTGCTCGCCGCGGCGGGGATCGGGATGTTCGTACAGGGCGGTGCCGTCGAAGCGGGCCAGCGCCCACTCGTCGCGGGGGAAATGGCCGGGTACCCAGTCGAGGATCACGCCGATACCGCGCCCGTGCATGTGGTCGACGAAGGTACGGAAGTCGTCGGGGTCGCCGAATCGGGAGGTGGGGGCGTAGTACGAGGTGACTTGATATCCCCAGGAACCGCCGAAGGGATGTTCGGCGACGGGGAGCAGTTCGACGTGGGTGAATCCGCAGGCGCGCACGTGGTCGGCGAGTTGCTCGGCGGCTTCGCGATAGTCCAGGCCGGGCCGCCACGAGCCGAGGTGGACCTCGTAGATGCTCATCGGTTCGCGGCTGGGATCGGAGGCCGCACGCCGGGCGCACCAGCGGTCATCGCTCCACCGGTAGCCGCCGCCGGCCACGACGGAGGCTGTGGCCGGCGGGATCTCGGTGGCGAAGGCCAGCGGATCGGCATGGTCCACGGTACGGCCGTCGGCGCCGTGGATGCGGTATTTGTAGCGCGTCCCCGGGGCTACGCCGGGGACGAACACCTCCCATACGCCCGATACTCCGAGTCGGCGCATCGGTGTCCCGGTCCCACTCCAGGCGTCGAAGTCGCCGAAGACGGTGACGCCGCGCGCATTCGGGGCCCACACCGCGAAGGACACGCCGGTGACCTCGCCGTCGAGGGTGGTGTAGGCGCGGGGGTGCGCTCCCAGGACTTCCCAGAGGCGTTCATGGCGGCCTTCGCCGATCAGATGTAGATCCAATTCGCCCACGGTGGGCAGGAATCGGTAGCCGTCGGCGGTCAGGACGGTGCGACTGCCCGGATAGGAGACCAGCAGCCGGTAATCCCACAGGTCGGCGAATTCGACTACGCCCTCGAAGATTCCGTGACCGAGATGTTCGAGTGGATGGTCCACGCCGCCGATGCGCGCGGCGACCGCGTCGGCGTGCGGACGCAGGGTGCGGATCACCGTGCCGCCGGGATCGGGGTGCGCGCCCAGCACGGTATGCGGATCCGGGTGGGTGCCGGCCGCCAGCAGCATCAGATCACGCCGATTCATCGACGCGGGCACCCCGGCAGGCTCATCGGAAGGTCCTGCGGAAGGCCAATTCGGTTCGCGCCCAGGCAGATACCGAGGGCAGCACCAGGATGTGCGCGGCGGCCCGCACCGGGTCCAGGCGGACGTAGTTGGTCTGTCCCCACTGGTATTCCTCGCCGCTGATCTCGTCGTAAACGGTGGGGCGGTCATGCCATTCGCGGCCGATGGCGGGCATGTCCAGGGAGATCATGCCGTCCTCGGCGCCGAACGGGTTGAGGTTGACCACCACGAGAACCGCGTCGCCGGAGGCGGGATCGATCTTGGAGTAGGCCAGCAGCGCCGGATTGTCGACATGGTGAAAACCGATGCAGCGCAACTGCTGTAGTGCGGGATGGGCCCGGCGGATCTCGTTGAGCCGGGTGATGAGTGGTTCCAGGGATTCGCCGCGGGCCGCGGCGGCGGCGAAATCGCGCGGCCGGAGCTGATATTTCTCCGAATCCAGATATTCCTCGCTGCCGGGGCGCAGTGCCTGGTGTTCGAACAGTTCGAAACCGGAGTACACACCCCAGGTCGGGCCCATGGTCGCGGCCAGCACCGCGCGCACGGCGAACATTCCGGGCCCGCCCTTCTGCAGGCTCTCGTGCAGGATATCGGGGGTGTTGACGAACAGATTCGGGCGTGCCTCATCGGCCTTGGCCGCCAGTTCGCGGGCGAAATCGGCCAGTTCCCAGTTTTCGGTGCGCCAGGTGAAATACGTGTAGGACTGGGAGAATCCGCGTCGGGCCAGGCCGTAGAGCCGGGCCGGGACGGTGAACGCCTCCGACAGCAGGATCACATCGGGATCGATGCGGCGCACCCGCGCGATCAGCCACTCCCAGAAATCGGTCGGTTTGGTGTGCGGGTTGTCGACCCGGAAGATCTTGACGCCCAGTCCGATCCAATGCCGCACCACACCCAGCACGGCTGCGTACAGGCCGTCGGGATCGTTGTCGAAATCCAGCGGGTAGATGTCCTGGTACTTCTTGGGTGGATTCTCCGCATAGGCGATGCTGCCGTCGGGCAGGGTGGTGAACCATTCCGGATGCTCGCGTACCCACGGATGGTCCGGGGCGCACTGCAGGGCCAGATCCAGCGCCACCTCGAGGCCGAGTTCGGTTGCTGTGGTGACGAATTCGGCGAAGTCGGTCTCGCTGCCCAGCTGCGGATGGATCGCATCGTGGCCGCCGGCGGACGAACCGATCGCCCACGGTGATCCCACATCGTCGGGGCCACAGGTCAGGGAGTTGTTGGGACCCTTGCGGTTCACCTCACCGATCGGGTGGATGGGCGGCAGATACACCACATCGAAACCCATCGCCGCGATGCGGGGAAGTTCGCGGGCCGCGGTGGCGAAGGTGCCGTGCACGGGACGGCCGTCGCCGTCGCGGCCACCGGTGGAGCGTGGGAACAGTTCGTACCAGGACCCGACCAGCGCCCGGCGGCGTTCGACCAGCACGGTATGGATAGGGCCCCGGGTCAGGAGTTCGCGCAATGGTGTCTCGCGCAGGATTTCGCCGATCTCCGAGCTGAAGGCGGGGGCTACGCGGGCGGGCAGTTGTGCGTCACCGCGCAGGGCGGCCGCAGCGGCGCGCAGGCGTTCCCACTGTTGTTTCGGGACCGCCTGCGCGGCGCGTTCGAGCAGACGCGCACCGATCTCGAGATCGTTGGCCAGATCGGCGGCGCTCTGGCCGACGGCGAGTTTCGCCTCGATCGCCGAGCGCCAGCCCGAGATCGGATCACCCCAGCCCTCGATGCGAAATGTCCAGCGCCCGGGCATATTCGGGGTGAATACGGCATTGAACAGGTCCGGTTCGAATTCGGGAGCCATCCGGATGCGCTGGGTGCGCCCGCCGCCGGGACCGCGCACCGCCAGGGTGGCAGCGACGGCGCCGTGCCCCTCGCGCCACACCACGGCTCGCACCGGGAAGACCTCGCCGACCACCGCCTTGGCCGGATAGCCGCCCGCGATCGCGGGGGCGGTGTCATCAATGGCGATGCGGCCGGTCACCAGTGTCACGGTACCGGTCGCGTGCTGGTAGCTCGATTGCGAGTCGAGGGTCGGGCGTGGCAGACTTTCCGGGGCGTTGGTTCCGCTTCGGGGGCCGGCGTCGTTTCGATGGGCAAACCGAGACGGCCACGACCATTCGCGGTCGTGGAGTGGAAAGGGGTCGTGGAGTGGAAGGGGAACGCATGACCGCAGTGCAGAGCCGGACCGTGGATATCACGACGCCGGACGGTGTCGCCGACGCCTATGTGAGCTATCCCGCCGAGGGCGGGAAATATCCCGGCGTACTGCTCTACATGGACGCCTTCGGTCCGCGGCCGGCACTGTTCGCGCTGGTCGATGACATTGCGGCACACGGATATACCGCGCTGCTGCCCAACGCCTTCTATCGGCACGGTCGCGCTCCGGTGGTGCCGCTGCCCGCATCGCTGAAGACCGCCGATGAGCAGGAGCGGGCGGCGATGTTCGGCAAGATCATGCCGATGATGCAGGAGTTGGATCAGGAGCGGGTCGCTCGCGACTCGGGCGCCTACCTGGATTGGTTGCAGGGCTTCGAGCACACCGCGCCGGGGCCGATCGGCACCGCCGGTTACTGCATGGGGGCCGGATGGCCGTGCGCACCGCGGCCGCCCACGGCGACCGGGTCGCGGCGGCGGCCGGATTCCACACCGGCGGACTGGTGTCCGAGGCGCCCGACAGCCCGCATCTGATCGTCGGAACGGCCACGGCGCAAATGTATTTCGGGCATGCCGACAACGACCGGTCGATGCCCGCGGACCATATCGAGCAGTTCGACAAGGCCATGTCGGCGGCCGGACTGACCTTCCGCACCGAGGTCTACGCCGGAGCCCGCCACGGATACACCCAATCCGATACCGGTGAATACGACGAACAGGCCGACCAGCGGCATCGTCGCGAACTGCTCGCCCTGTTCGAGCGCACCCTTCGAGGCTGACCGCGCCTTGTGGATAACCCGATACCGGCCTGGTCAGGCGCCGGGATCGGGTTGGTGGCACGGCGGTGGTGGGCCGGTGCGCGTGTAGGGTCTTCCCGGTGAAGGCTTTCCGGCGGTTCACCGTTCGTGCCCATCTGCCGCGGCGGCTCTCGGCTCTCGGGGAGCTGGCGGCCAACCTGCGCTGGTCCTGGCACGGTCCCACGCAGGATGTGTTCGCGCGTCTGGATCCTGAGTTATGGGAGCGGGTCGGCCGGGATCCGGTGCGCATCCTGGGCGAGGTCGCCGCCGGCCGGCTCGACGAGCTGGCCGGCGACCCGGACTATCGGTCCGCCGTCGACGCCGCAGCGGCCGATCTGCGCGATTATCTGACCCGTCCGCGCTGGTTCGATTCCCACACCGCCGAACGGCCGCAGGTCGCTGCCCCGCGCGCGATCGCCTACTTCTCCATGGAATTCGGCGTGACCGAAGTGCTGCCGAACTATTCCGGTGGGCTGGGAATCCTGGCCGGCGACCATCTGAAAGCCGCGTCGGATCTGGGATTGCCCCTGATCGGGGTGGGTTTGGCCTATCGGTCCGGGTATTTCCGGCAGTCCCTGACCACGGACGGCTGGCAGGCCGAGCACTATCCCGATCTCGATCCGCAGGGTCTACCGCTGCGCCTGCTCACCGAGGAGGGCGCACCCGTACTGATCCACGTGCCCATACCCGAGGGGCGCGTGTTGCGGGCCCGGGTGTGGATCGCGCAGGTCGGGCGGATTCCGCTGCTGCTGCTCGATTCCGATATCGGCGACAACGATCCGGAACTGCGCGCGGTGACCGACCGCCTCTACGGCGGAGATCAGGACCATCGCATCAAACAGGAGATTCTGGCCGGCATCGGCGGGGTGCGGGCGGTGCGTGCCTATACCCGCGCCCGCGATCTGGCCGATCCGGATGTGTGGCATATGAACGAGGGGCACGCCGGCTTCCTCGGTATCGAGCGAATTCGCGAATATATGTCCGGTGGAATGGATTTCGATTCCGCGCTGACGGCGGTCCGGGCCGCGACGGTATTCACCACGCACACCCCGGTGCCCGCCGGCATCGACCGGTTCGCGGCGGGGTTGGTGCGCCGGTATTTCGGCGGTGCGCACGGGGAGCGGGAATCGCCACTGCTGCCGGGAGTTTCGGTGGATCGGATCCTGGCGCTCGGACGCGAGGCGGACCCGTCGGTGTTCAATATGGCGCATCTGGGATTGCGATTGGCCCAGCGCGCCAACGGTGTTTCGAGGTTGCACGGTGAGGTCAGCCGGGAGATGTTCGCGCCGCTGTGGTCCGGATTCGACGCGGCCGAGGTACCGATCGGCTCGGTCACCAACGGGGTGCACGCGCCCACCTGGGCTGCACGCGAGTGGATCGACAAGGCGCGGGAGGTGGTCGGGCCCGAACTCGTCGCCGAGGCCCGCGGCTGGGAACGGCTGCGCGAGGTCGACCCGCACGAGTTGTGGAATACCCGGAACTCGTTGCGCGCCACACTGGTCGGTGAGGTGCGGCGCCGGGTGCGGGACTCCTGGCTCGAGCGCGGTGCCGCGCCGGCCGAATTGGGCTGGGTGGACCAGGTTTTCGATCCGGATGTGCTGACCGTCGGATTCGCGCGCCGAGTCCCGACCTACAAGCGGCTGACCCTGATGCTGCGAGATCCCGAACGGCTGCGCGCGATGCTGCTCGATCCGCGGCGGCCGGTACAGCTCGTGGTCGCGGGCAAGAGTCATCCGGCGGACGAGGGCGGCAAGGCGCTGATCCAGCAGGTGGTGCGGTTCGCCGACGATCCCGCGATCCGGCACCGGATCGTCTTCCTGCCCGACTACGACATGTCGATGGCCCGGTACCTGTATTGGGGATGCGATGTGTGGCTGAACAATCCGCTGCGCCCGCTCGAGGCCTGTGGCACCTCCGGGATGAAGTCCGCGCTCAACGGCGGGCTGAATCTGTCCATTCGCGACGGCTGGTGGGACGAGATGTACGACGGCGACAACGGCTGGGCCATCCCCACCGCCGACGGCGTCGCCGACGAGAGCCGCCGCGACGATCTCGAGGCCGGCGCCCTGTACCAGATGCTCGAACGCGCGGTACTGCCGCGATTCTACGAGCGTGATGCGACGGGCCTGCCCGTGCGCTGGATCGAGATGGTCCGTCACACCCTGCGCACCCTGGGCCCGAAGGTGCTGGCCTCGCGGATGGTTCAGGACTACACCACCGACTATTACCTGCCCGCCGCGTCGTCATACGCGGCGGTGTCGGGGGAGGATTTCGCCGGTGCGCGTGAGCTGGCCGAGTTCCGTCGCCGGGTGGACGCGGCCTGGCCACGGGTGCGCGTGCTGCGGGTCGAGGGTTCGGGACTGCCCGATA
>JAFMQT010000265.1 GCA_017354515.1 Nocardia sp.
GATATCGATCCGTTCGTCGACGGCGCCGCCGTGCGCCGGGTCGGGGACGTGCCCTTCGCGGCGGTGTCGAAATTCGGTGGCCGGGTGATCTCGCACGCCTCGCTACCGCTGCTGGTGCGTACCGAACCACAAAGTGGCGCAGGCGCTTTCCGCATGATGCAGGTGCACGAGGGCGCGATCTGCACCGCCATGCTCGACCTGTACCAGAACGAGGGTGTGATCGCCGAACCGGCCGGTGCGTTGTCGGTCGCGGCGCTGTCCGACCTCGAGATCGATGCCGGGGCGACGGTGGTATGCCTGCTGTCGGGCGGTAACAACGACGTGTCCCGCTACGGCGAGATCATCGAACGCTCACTCGTGCATCGCGGGCTCAAACACTATTTCCTGGTGAACTTCCCGCAGGAACCCGGTGCGCTACGCCGGTTCCTGGACGAGGTACTGGGCCCCGAGGACGACATCACCCTGTTCGAATACGTCAAACGCAACAACCGGGAGACGGGGGCGGCGCTGGTCGGAATCGAACTGGGGGCGCCCAGCGGTCTCGAGCCGTTGCTCGCGCGGATCCGGAAATCACCGATCCCGTGCGAGCAACTCGACCCCGACTCCCCCACCTACCGCTATCTGACCTGATCAGGCGGCACGATCGAAGGAGCCGGCCCGGCGGCTGCCGCGCATGGCGCGCGCACCGCGCACCGCCATCGGCAGCACCCAGGTCGCCGCCAGCTGATCCCACAGGAATGCCGGCGGCGCCAGCCGGTTGTGGATGTAGGCGACCGACAGGCCCAGTTTCGGATCGGCCCAGCCGAAGCAGCCACCGAGGCCGATATGCCCGAATCCGGCGGTAGCGCCGGGTACCGCGATGGAGTGGTACCCCAGATGCCACAGCATCGGGATGTAGAACACCGAGCGATCCGGGCGGTAGGTGCGGACCTTGCGGATCTCGCGCATGGTGCGCTGCGACAGATACCGCTGCCCGTTGAACATGCCGTCATCGGCGAGCACGCTGTAGACCGCGGCCAGGCCGTTCGCGGTCAGCACGCCGTTGCCGGCGGGCATCTGAGTATCGAGGATGGGCGGCTCGGCACCGCCGAACAGGTCATGGATTCCGGGTTGGTACAGCGCGCGGGTCAACGAGCCGGCGATGCCCGGAATCCGGCTGATGCCTTCGACGACCGATCCGCCGCGCGGTGAACCCACGAACGAGAGCCCGGAGCCGGCGAGGGCCGCCAACTGGGTGGACGAGCCGCCCTCCGGGCGGCCCAGATGAATTCCGTCGACGCCCAGCGGACCGGCGACTTCGGTGCGGAACAACTCGCGCATGCTCTGACCGGTGACCGCGCGGGCCAGTCCTGCCATCAGCCAGCCGTAGGTGATCGCGTGGTAGGCCGGAGTTCCCAGCAGCGGACCGGGTTTCGCGGCCGCCAGGCGCTGCTCCATAAGTTCGTGCTCGAGGACGTCGACGGCGCCGTCGGCCAACTGCCCGATCTCCGACAGGCCCGCCTGATGGGTCAGCAACTGCGACACCGTGATCCGCGACTTGCCGGCGGCGGCGAATTCCGGCCAGTACTCGGCGACCGGCGCGGCGTAGTCGATGAGTCCGCGATCAGCCAGGCGGTGGATGACCGCGGCCGTGACCCCCTTGGTCGCGGAGAAGGCCAGCGCGCCGGTTTCCCTGGTCCATGCGGTACGGGAATCGGCATATCCGGCCCAGATGTCGACGACCGGCTCGCCGTGGCGATAGACCGCCAGACCACCCCCCGCCCCCTGCCGGCCGCCGACGATGCGCCCGAAATTGCGCACCAGTGGGTCGAATTCGGCGGCAGCCGCGCCGTGGACACCAGCGGGCAGAGCCGCCGAACCTGCGGAGAAAGCGTCGTTGCTCACAAATCTACGGTACGGGCGTACCGATCCGGGGGCAATGAGGTTCTCCTCGCCGATTGTGATATGGGATCGTGGAGATATGCGATCGTTGTGGTCGAGGGGTGTCGAATCGGGACCCGGCCGGACCGGCGGACCAGCGCTGCGGTGGCTCCCGATGCTGGTCATACTCATCGCCCTCACCACCGCCGCCTGTTCCGGCTCACAACCGGCACCACCGGTGACACCCGCGATCACCGGCAACTGGAACGGCATCCTGCCGTTGCCCGATCATCCGCTGCCGCTGGGCATCACCTTCGATGGCAACGGCGCCGCGTTGACCGTTCCCGAACAGGGCATTTTCGATATGCCGCTGGGTGCGATCGACACCGACCCCGCAGCGGTCTCGTTCACCGCGCCCGGCCTTCCCGGCGACGCCGGCTTCCACGGCCGATACGACCAGGACGACCTGATCGGCACCTTTCGCCAGGGTGGTCACGATCTGCCGCTGACCCTGCATCGCGGCCGGGTACCCACCCCGCCGCATCCGCAGGACCCGCCCGCGCAACCGCCCTATGCCGCCGAGCAGGTCAATTACCGCAGCGGTGATATCACCATCGCCGGAACCCTCACCCTGCCGGTGGGCTCGGGACCGTTTCCGGCCGTCGTGATGAGCACCGGCAGCGGTCCGCAGGACCGGGACGAGGAGATCGACGGGCATCGGCCGTTCGCGGTGATCGCCGACGCCCTGACCCGCGCCGGATATGCCGTGCTGCGCACCGACGACCGCGGGGTGGGTGGCACCGGCGGACAACTCGCGACCGCCGATTACACCGATCTGACCGACGACATCACCGCGGGGCTGAATTACTTGCGCGGGCGGGCCGATATCGACGGAAACCGGATCGGCCTGTTCGGGCACAGTGAGGGCGGCTATCTGGCGCCGCTGGTCGCCTCGCGTCCCGACGCCCGGATCGCCTTCGTGATCATGATGGCCGGGCCCGCACTGCCCGGGGACGAAATCCTGTTCGAGCAGAACGATCTGCTGCTGCGCGCCGCGCACGTGGACGAGCAGACGATGGCCCGCAAACTCGGCTACGTAGCCACACTGACCAGGACCATCCGTAGCGGCGACACCGATCGCGTGCGCGAACTCGCCGAGCAGAACAATGCCACGTTGCCGCCCGAGCAGAAGCAGCCGCAGACCGCGATCGACCGGCTCAGCACCGAGAATTTCGACGCCTTGGTCGACTATGACCCGGCGCCGGCGCTGCGCCGGTTGCGGATGCCGGTGCTGGCGTTCTACGGCGGCACCGATGTGCAGGTCCCGGCGAAATCGAACGCTCCGGCCGCGACCGCGGATCTGGCCGCCGACCCCAATGCCGACGTCCACGTCTTTCCCGGCCTCAACCATCTGATGCAGCCCTCCCCCACCGGCATGCCGTCCTCGTACCGGACGAATTCGATCACCATCGCGCCCGAGGTGCTGTCCTACGTCACCGACTGGCTCGGCCGTTATATCGTCCCCGCGCACTGACCCGCACCTGGTGAAACCCCCGCCGAACTGAGAAGATTATGGTATGGGCATCTACGGCGACCGGATACTGCCGCGCGTGATCGACCGGGTCTGCGGAATGCCGGCCAATGACAAACTGCGGCGGCGCCTGTGCGCCGGACTCAGTGGCCGCGCACTGGAAGTCGGCTTCGGATCCGGGCGCAACGTTCCATTCTATCCCGAGACGGTGACCCGGGTCAGTGCCGTCGAGCCCGCCGATCTGGGTTGGCAGATGGCCGCGAAGCGGGTCGCGGCATCACCCGTCCCGATCGATCGGGCCGGACTGGACGGTGCGGATCTTCCGTTCGAGGACAACAGCTTCGACACCGCGGTGTCGTCATGGACGCTGTGCACGATTCCCGATCTGCCCCGAGCGCTGGCGGAGATTCGGCGAGTTCTGGTGCCGGGCGGCACCTTTCATTTCCTCGAGCACGGCCTGGCCCCCGATGCCGGAGTGCGCGCCTGGCAGCGCCGGCTCGATCCGATCGAACAGCGGATCGCCGGCGGATGCCATCTCGATCGCGATATCCGCGGCGCCATCGAGGCGGCCGGATTCGAGGTCGCCGAGGTCGATCGGTTCTATTCGCCCGGCGCCCCGAAATTCTTCGCCGCGCTGTCCCTCGGATTCGCCGAATCACCCTGAACCACAACATAACTCAGTGCGGCAGCAAGGAGGCCTCGGCGTCCGGTAGCCGGACCACCCCGTCGAGGTAGCGGCGGCAGCGGCCGGTGAGTAGCACCCGGGAATCGGTGACCGTGCAGGTCAGTCGTCCGGTCCGGGCCGAGAGCTGGCGGGCGGACAGTTCCGTGCGGCCCAGTTCGCGCGCCCACATCGGCGCCAGTTGAGCGTGCGCGGACCCGGTGACCGGATCCTCGTCGACACCCACTCCGGGAGCGAAGTATCGGGAGACGAAATCGGATTCCTCGCCCGTCGCGGTGATCACGACGCCACGCGGTACCGCCGGGAAGGCCGCGAAATTGGGCCGCGCCCGGCGCACCTCGGCCTCGCTCGCGACGACGATCACCTCGTCCTGACCGGTCAGCACCCGTACCGGCCGCACGCCGAGCGCGGCGATCAGATCCGGGTCCGGGACCGCGTCCCGCGAGGGGACCAACGGCAGATCCAGCACCAGATCCGCGCCGCGACGATCGACCCCGAGCCAGCCGCTGCGGGTGAAGAAGTGCACCTGATCGGCGGCCGGAAACATATCGCCGAAAATCTGCGCGGCCGCCGCGGCGGTGGCGTGACCACACAGGTCGACCTCGGCGGCCGGGGTGAACCAGCGCAACCAGAACGCCGGGCCTTCCCCGGGCGGCAGCCCGGCCTCCGGGGGCAGCGCCGAAATATAGAAGGCCGTCTCCGGCAGCCGGTTCTCCTCGGCCAGCCGTTGCAGCAGGGCATCGGGTAACCACGCCGGCAGCGGCATCACCGCGGCGGGGTTACCGGTGAAGGGCGCATCGGCGAACGCATCGATCTGATGCAGCAGGACCTCCATGTCACCGAAGGTACTCGCGTCGCGAATGAATACCTGGCACAACGACGTTCACGGCGCGCCGCCGCAGGTGCCCGGCCGGCGCGGCGGCACAGCCGCAACGGCACCGGCGATCCGGGTGCCGAGTTCCGGTGCGGTAGACGCATTTTCGGATTCGCCGACGAGCAGGACGCGTCAACGATCAGGCACGACACCATCGTGGGAGCCCGGTCCGACCAGATCGGTCTGCTCCGGCAGTAGTGGCCGCACGGCGAACGCTCCGGCCGAGGCATCGGGCGGTAGCGCCTCCACCGAACGGACACCGGAGTGGGCGGCCAGTGCGCGCAGCCCGCCGAGATCACCGCGCACCACCAGATTCACCACACAGTCGCAGCCCGAACGCAACCGGGACGCCACCACCGCGGCGATCCGGCGCGAACGGTCGTCTTCTGTCTTCTGCGCGGCCATCGCACCCGCCGCCGCGTCCTGGGCGGCGCGTACCGCGCCGGGGTGATCGGGCACCGGCACCGTGATCACCGGCGTGTACACCCGATCGATCGGCACATGCAGCAACACCTGCGAAACTCTCAGGCCCCCAGCATATTCCGGGACGTCAGCGGCAGCGATCCCCTGTTTCAGGGTCACCAGCGCCCAGCGCGGGCGGTGCTGGTCACCGGTCAGGGTGGCGCCGGTTCGGGCCAGATAGTCCGGAACCCGATCACCGGAATCGGGGCCGAGCTCATCGGTCGTGATCGGCGGGGCGACCGGCGGCCTCGCACCGAGTACCAGCACGACGACCGCCACGACCGCGGCCGCGATCAGACCGGCCGCGATTCGCGGATTGGCGCGCATCGACTCCTCCGGTTCAGGCGTCGCGCAGCACCGACAGCGCGTGTTCGAGATCGGCGGGGTACTCGCTGGTGATCTCGATCCGGCGCCCGTCGGCCGGATGGGCGAAGGCCAGACTGCGGGCGTGCAGCCACTGCCGTTCCAGACCGAGCCGCTGTGCGAGCCGGGGGTCGGCCCCGTAGGTCAGGTCACCGCAGCATGGATGCCGGACCGCCGAGAAGTGCACGCGAATCTGGTGGGTGCGACCGGTTTCCAGATGCACATCGAGCAGGCTGGCCGCCTGGAACGCCTCCACCGTGTCGTAGTGGGTGATGCTCGGGCGCCCGTCGGCGGTTACGGCGAATTTCCAGTCGCCGCCGCGGGCCCGGCCGATCGGGGCGTCGATGGTGCCGCTGGAGGGATCCGGATGTCCCTGCACCAGCGCGTGATAGCGCTTGTCGACGGTGCGATATTTGAACGCGCGCTTGAGCACGGTGTACGCGTGTTCGGACTGAGCCACCACCATCACCCCGGAGGTGCCCACATCGAGCCGGTGCACGATCCCCTGCCGTTCGTGCGCGCCGGAGGTGGAGATGCGATAGCCCATCGCGGCCAGCCCGCCCACCACGGTCGGCCCGGACCAGCCGACGCCGGTATGCGCGGCGACGCCCACGGGCTTGTCGACCGCGACGATATCGTCGTCGGCGTAGAGGATCCGCATGCCCTCGACCGGGGTCGCCTCGACGGTGAGTTCCCGTTCGGGTTCGGGGAACACCACTTCCAGCCAGGCCCCGGCCACCAGCCGATCGGATTTGCCGGCCGCTGTACCGTCGATCTGCACCGAACCGTCCTCGGTCA
>JAFMQT010000624.1 GCA_017354515.1 Nocardia sp.
GGAATATACGGCCAGCACCGTGAACACCTGCTGGAACAGTGAGAAGAACACCGCGTTGGCCAGGAACAGCGGAATGAACGCGCGCACCCGGACCCGTTCCAGCGCGGTCACTTTCGGGCTGGTGAGCAGCAGCGCGAAATAGCCGACCGACACCACCCCGACCACGCCGGTAGTCACCCAGGACAGATTCGACAACCGCACCAGGCCGGTCCCGACCCCCACGCCGACGATCACCGCGAGCGCGACCACGACCCCGGCGACCCTGCCGATCTGACTGCGCGGCAGCGGGTTCGGCACTTCACGCCCGTGTTCGCCGAGATTGCGCCGGAACACCGCGTACTGAATCAGGCCCAGCGCCATACCGATCGCCGCCGCACCGAATCCGTAGTGGAATCCGAGCCTGGTCTGCAACAGTCCGGTCAGCAGCGGACCGACGAACGCGCCGATATTGATGCCCAGATAGAACAGCGTGAATCCGCCGTCCACGCGGGCATCGCCGCGGTCGTAGAGGGTGCCCAGCAGAGCGGAAGCATTGGCCTTCAACGCACCCGAACCCAGCGCGATCAGCACCAGACCCACGCCGACACCCGCGAGCCCCGGCAGCAGCGCCAGCGCGATATGGCCGAACATGACGACCACACCGCCGTAGAACACCGTTCGTTCCTTGCCCAGCAACCGATCCGAGAGCCAGCCGCCCAGCACCGTCGAGAGGTACACCAACCCGCCGTACGCGCCGACCAGTCCGGTGGCGGTCGACTTGTGCAGGGCCAGACCACCATCGGTCGCCGAGTAGTACAGGTAGTACCCGAGGATGGTGAGCATGCCGTAGAACGAGAACCGCTCCCACAGCTCGACACCGAACAGATTGGCCAGACCTATCGGGTGGCCGAAGACCGTGCGCCCCGGCTGCCGCGCTGCCCGATCACCCGCGACGGGTTCCACCCTGCTCATAGAACGATATTGTCCGGCACGATCACGAATCCGGAGCGCTGTATCCGGGTCATGTGATCGACAGCGCGATGCCGTCGAGGATGTCGTGTTCGCTGACCACCAGTTCCGATATCCCGGCGCGCCGGGCGAATTCGTTGGCGAGCACCTCGGTGATCACCGCACCGCCGCCGATCACGTCGACGCGGCCGGGATGGATCACCGCGTGCGCGGCCCGCTCATCGTGGTTCATCGCGATCAGCCGCTCGCACACCCGCCGCACCCGGTCCAGCGGTAGCCGGGTCAGATGGATCTTCTCGGCGTCGTATTCGGGCAGCTCCAACGCCACCGCGGCGAGTGTGGTGATGGTGCCGGCCACCCCGACCCAGGTGCGGGCGCGGTCGACCGGAACCTTCCCGAAGGCCTGCGCCAACCGTTCGGAGGCGAAGAACCGGGCCGAGGCCACCTGTTCGGGAGTGGGCGGATTGTCCTGCAGGCAGCGCTCGGTGACCCGCACGCAACCGATATCGGCGGAGTAGGCCGCATGCACCCCACTCGCGTCGCCGAGTACCACCTCGGTGGAACCGCCGCCCAGGTCGACCACCACGAATGGACCCTGCTCACTGGATAATTCGCCGACCGCGCCGGCGAAGGACAGTCTGGCTTCCTCGTCGCCGCTGATGACCTCCGCGCGCGCTCCGGGCACCACCCGGCCCAATTCCTGCTCGGTCATGCCGAAGAAGTCGTCGCGGTTGCGGGCATCGCGGGTGGCGCTGGTGGCGACCATACGCACCCGGTTCACATCGGTGGTGATCATGCGATCGACATAGTCCCGCAGGGCCAGGCGGGTGCGTTCGATGGCTTCGGGATTCAGTTCGCCGGTGGCGTCGACGCCCTTGCCCAGCCGCACGATTCGCATTTCACGGTGCACATCGGTGAGGTGGCCGCCGGGTTCGGCATCGGCGATCAGCAGGCGAATGGAATTGGTTCCGCAATCGACCGCGGCTACCCGATCACTCATTACTGATCCTTATTCGATTGGTACTGCTCATATTTCGGCCAGTCCTCGGGTACGGCGGTGCCGCGCAGGCCGTGGTCGGCGGCCAAGGCGACTGCCTCGTCGCCGAGTGGATTGACCCCCGGCCCCTTGGCCAGTGCGTGCGCGATCAGCACGTGCAGGCATTTCACCCGCTCCGGCATCCCGCCGCCGCTGAAATCGGTTCCCAGCGACTCGATTTCGTCGCGTTCGGCGAGGTAGCCGATATGCGCGGCGTGGTAGGCGGCCGACAATTCGGGATCGCTGGACAACCGCTCGGTCATACCCCGCATCAACCCCTCGGCCTCCTGGCGGCTGGCCTCGGCGGTCAGGCGCGGGTCGGTGAGGTAGTAGAGGGTGGGGAACGGGGTGCCGTCGGGCAGGCGAGGCGCGGTCTTCACCACGGCCGGTTGT
>JAFMQT010000266.1:0-635 GCA_017354515.1 Nocardia sp.
GGTCGATCCGGGCATCGTGGTGCCGCACCGCTGGCACCCCGCGATCGAACCGAAGGCCTCGCTGGATGCCGAAGTGTCGTTCTACTGCGGCGTGGCCCGTATCCCCTGACCGCATATCCCCCGACACCCCGCCCCCGATCCCCTCCGGAAGGTTCTATACCGTTCCGGGGGAAAGCAATTACCCGGCCGCCGAGATGGCGCCGGGCTCACCGGGTAGATTGGAGTCCCGTGACCAATACTTCCGGAGACGCGAATCCCCTCGCCGATACGATGACCACCACGGTCACCGCGCACGAGGATGCGACCGTGCTCACCGTGGCCGGCGAGGTCGACCTGGCAACCGCACCCGCGCTGGAGAACGCCATCGAGAAGACCCTGGGCACCACCCCCGCGGTCCTGATCATCGATCTGCTGCAGGTGAGCTTCCTGGCATCGGCCGGTATGGCCGCGCTGGTGGCCGCCCATCAGCGGGCGGGTGCGAACACCCGCATCATCCTGGTCGCCGACGGGCCCGCCACCAGCAGGCAGCTCAAGCTGACCAATCTGGACCAGGTGTTCTCCCTGCATCAGAGTCTGGACGCGGCACTGGCGACCTTGCGCAACTGATCGGCCGCAGCCGCGACTACGCCCCCCCC
>JAFMQT010000266.1:645-6561 GCA_017354515.1 Nocardia sp.
CCGGCTGTCGGCGGCGTCTTTGTGCCCCGAGCGCGGTGATCAGGCCAGAGCGCGCAACCGCTCGATCAGCTTGACCCGCTCGGCGGGCGTCCCGGCCAACGGGACCACGTTCAGCACGGTGACCCCGGCCTCACGGAAGGCGGCGATCCGCTCCTTCACGAATCCCTCGGATCCGATCAGGGATACATCGCGAACCAGGTCGTCGGGAACGACCTTGGCGGCCTCCTCCTTCCTACCGGCCAGGTACAGCTCCTGAATCCGGTCGGCCTCGGCGCCGTAGCCGTAGGTGGTGGCCAGCGTGTGGTAGAAGTTCTTGCCCTTGGCGCCCATCCCGCCGATGTAGAGGGCGAGATGCGGTTTGACGAATTCCCGTAGGCCCTCGACATTTTCGCCGATCGCCAATGGCGGACCGGCGTATACGTCGAGTTCGCCCAGCGCGGGATCGCGGCGAGCCTTACCGGCGGCCAGCGATTCGCCCCACACATCATTCGCCTTCTCCGGCAGGAAGAAGATCGGCTGCCAGCCCTCGGCGAGTTCGGCGGCCAGGCGCACGTTCTTCGGGCCCAGTGCCGCGAGCAGCACCGGAATCCGTTCGCGCACAGGGTGATTGATCAACTTCAGCGGTTTACCCAGACCGGTGCCCCGATCCGCGGGCAGCGGCAGGGTGTAATACTTGCCCTGATATTCGACTCGCTCACGCCGCCAGACCTTGCGGCAGATCTCGATCACCTCGCGAGTGCGGCCGATCGGCGCGTCGTAGGGCACACCGTGAAACCCCTCGATGACCTGCGGACCCGAGGCACCCAGGCCCAGGATGTAGCGCCCGTCGGAAACGTAGTCCAGTCCGGCAGCGGTCATGGCGGTCAGCGTCGGGGTTCGGGTGTAGAGCTGCAGGATGCCTGAGGCCAGCCGAACCCGTTCGGTCTTGGCGGCCAGATATCCCAGGCCGCTGACCGCGTCGTAGGAGTAGGCCTCGGGAACGAAGACGATATCGAGCCCGGCCCGCTCGAGGTCGGCGACCTCGGCCGCGACCTCCTTGAATCCCCCCGCGTAGTTGATACTCAAACCGATACGCACGGTTATGCAACTCCATTCATATGAAACCAGTTGCATGGTAGCCTAGCCAACGGCTATATCCGCAACAAGCCAGCGGTCGATGACCGGGAACGCGGCACGTCCACCGGCCCGACAGGACGGTACCTACCGACCGTATCGTCCGCGGGTGCACCGGATGCGCCCGCACCGGCTCCCGCCGGGCACCCGGCCCCCGACGCCGCCCACCCGGTACGGTTGTCGCGTTCCCCCGCAACCGCCGATCCATCCGAAACAGGAGGGCCGCCAGCATGTCTGAGCAGACCGGGCCGTCACCGGAGGCCACCACGTTCGCCGAGGCGCCGATCGGCGAATACCTCAGCGATCTGGCCGCCAAGATCCCGGCACCGGGCGGAGGTGCGGTCGCGGCCCTGCACGCGGCCCAGGGTGCGGCGATGGTGGCGATGGTGGCCCGCTACACCACGCGCGCCAAGGATGCCGACAACCGCCCCGCGATCGACCGCATCATCGCCGCCGCCGACCGGGCTCGCACCCGTTCCCTCGCGTTGGCCGACGCCGACGCGAGGGCTTTCACCGCCGTCGGCGCGGCCTACAAACTCCCCAAGGACACCGACGAACAGGTCACCGCACGTCAGCAGGCGATCACCGCCGCTCTGCTGGAAGCCGCACGGGTGCCGGCCGCCGTGGTCGCCGAGGCCGACGAGGTGCTGTCCCTGGCCGCCGAACTGCTGCCGATCGGCAATCCGAACGTGGTCACCGATATCGGCGCCGCGGCCGGCGCGGCCCGGTCCGCCGCGACCGCCTCGCAGCTCAATATCGCCATCAATGTCGCCTCGCTCGGTGAACGCGACGGCGCCGAGTTCGCCGACCCGCTGCGACGGATCGAGGAGATCACCGCACGCGCCGACGCGTTACATACCGAGGTACTCGCCGCAGTCGTCGGCTGAGCCGACCGATCAGCACCGTCGGCTGAGCCGACCGATCAGCACCGTCGGCTGAGCCGACCGATCAGCACCGTCGGCTGAGCGGGGCGGCCGACGTCGGCTCACAAGTGAACACGCCGTTGTCGCGAATTACGAACGGGAAACTATCGCCGGATCATGATCACCGGCGATTTAGAATTGATATCTCATCCGTACACCACCTGAGGGGGTGGAGCCATGCGGAACATGATGCGCAATATGTTCCTGGCACTAGGTATCGCACTACTGGCGGCGGCCACCACGGGCACCGCGGAAGCGGCGCTGCCGGCACCGGCCACCGCACCTGTCGCGGCAGTTTCACCCGGCGGCGACGCGATCGTCGGCATCGCGGCTCCGGTCACCGTCACCTTCGCCGCACCCGTCGGTAACCGGGCTCGGGCCGAGCGCGCGATCCACGTCAACGCCGCGGCGCCGGCACCGGTCGCGGGTTCGTTCGCCTGGCGAAACGATCACCAGGTCGTGTGGACTCCCACCGGTTTCCTGCCCGCCAACACCCATTTCACGGTGAGCGCGGGGCCCGCCCACACCGATTTCACGACCAACAGCGGAACCCGCGCGGAGGGCAACATCTCCGCGCACACGTTCACCGTCTACGTTCCCGGACAGTCGGCGCGAACGATGTCGGCCTCGATGGGCAAACCGGCGCACCCGACTCCGACGGGCACCTTCTCCGTCCTGGAGAAGGACCGCACCATCATCTTCGACTCGCGAACCATCGGTATTCCGCTGTCCTCGCCCGAGGGGTACTACCTCAAGGGTGAATATGCCGAACGTCTCACCTGGAGTGGCGTATTCGTGCATTCGGCGCCGTGGTCGGTCGGGCAGCAGGGGCACTCGAATGTCAGCCACGGCTGCATCAACCTGTCACCGTCGGACGCCGCCTGGTATTACAACAACGTCAGCATGGGCGACCCGGTCACCATCAACTAGCACGGCCGTCATCGACCGGGACGGCGATCGATGATCGGGACCACCGCCTAGCGGGATGCGGCCTCCACCACATGCCGCATGAGCAGTGCGGTGGTAACCGGTCCGATCCCACCGGGGACCGGGCTCAGGGCCCCGGCCCGGCCGGTGACCGAGGCGGCGTCGACATCACCGACGATGCCGCCGTCGGGGCCCTCGTTGGTCCCCACATCGATGACCACCGCACCCTCGCGCACATGATCGCCGCCGATCAGGCCCGCGCGGCCGACCGCGGCCACCACGATATCGGCGGTCGAGGTGATCGCCGCCAGATCCGCGGTGCGCGAATGACACACCGTGACGGTCGCGTTCTCGGCCAGCAGCAATTGCAGCAGCGGTTTGCCGACCACGTTGGAGCGGCCGACCACCGCCACATGCCGGCCGGACAGCTCGATCCTATGGTGTTTGGCCAGTTCGACCACGGCCTGGGCGGTGGCCGGTGCGAAACCGGGCAATCCGGCGGCCAGCAAGCCCAGCGACAGCGGACTGACCCCGTCGACGTCCTTGGGCGCGGCGATGGCGACACTCACGTCGTTGAGCTGGACTCCGTCCGGGAGCGGAGTCTGCAGCATCACCGCGTGCACGGACGGATCCTCACTGAGCGTCCACAGCGCGGCCCGGATCTGTTCCGCACTCGCCGAAGCGCCGAGATCACTTGTCCCGCACTCGATTCCGAGGCGGCCGGCAGTGCGCTGTAGCGAGTTGACGTACCAGCCGCTGGCGGGGTCGTCATTGGCGACTACCAGGACCAACCGGGCCGGGGCGCCGGACTCGGCGAGTTCGGCGGCGCGCTGTTTGGTCTCGGCATTGAGATCGGCGGCGAGTTGTTTGCCGGTCAGCGACATCGTGTCCACCGGTTCACCCTATCGGTCGGCCGCCGAACACCACGTCGGTGGTCTGTCAGCGGTTTTCGGACAGCTATCATTCCCGTGCTGCCGGATTCGAACGTATGGTGGTCACGGTCGACCCCCGACCAGTGCCCACCGCCCGCCCGGAAAGGTGCCCGAATCGTGACCCTCCCCAGACGCGTAACCGATCTGTTCGTCGCGGCCACGGCCGCCGCCCTGTTGACCGGCAGCGCCGCGGCGACCGCCACGGCCGCCAACGGCCCGGCCCCCCTGTACAACTCCGCCCAATCGCACTTCGTCGGCGGTGACGCCGCGGCCGGTCTGGCCGACCTGCACAACCTGCTGGCCAAGGCTCCCGACGACGCGCAGGCGCTGGCCCTGCAGGGCATCTGGTCCGACTACACCGGTGACGTGGCCGCCCGCGAGGCCGCGTTCAACCGGCTGGCGGCCGTCAACCCCGGGATGGCGCAGGGTGCCCGCAATCTGATCGGCGCGATCGGCGCGGCGGTGGGCACCCTGCCCAATCCCGTCCCCGCCCTCGCCGGACCTCAGACCGGCATCGTGGTGCTGGGCTACGGACTGCTGCCCGACGGCAGTATGCGGCCCGAACTGGTCAACCGGCTGACCGCGGCCTGGTTGCAGTCCATCGCGGCCCCGATGTCGCCGATCGTGGTAACCGGCGGCAATCCGCAGAACGGCGTGCCCGAGGCGAACGCGATGGCGAGCTGGCTGATCGGGCACGGTGTTCCGGCCGGCCGCGTGCACGTGGAGAATCGCGCCAATTCGACCGTGCAGAACGCGCTGTTCAGTTCGCAGATGCTGCGCGATGCCGGAGCGACCAGCGCGATCCTGGTGACCTCGCCGAATCACATCCGCCGGTCGGTGGCCGATTTCATCGTCGCCGGCACCCGGGTGGTCGGCGCCACCACCTCGCTGGACGACATCATCACCCAGCTGCCGCCGCCCTCCAAACAGGATCAGCTCGGTATCTACCTCGATGCCACCCGCACCTTCCTGCTGCCCGCCACCCGATAGCCGCTCGGGCGGGCGAGTTCCGCGGTCGACGATCGACCGGTGAGCATCTCCGGGACCGGATCCGGTCCGGGCGATCTCGCTGCGATCGTCGCGGCGCTGCGCCGAGCCGGATGTGTGTTCGCCGAACAGGAGGCCGAGCTGCTGTCGGCGGCGAGCGAGGCCCCCGGTGAGCTGGAGCGATTGGTGCGTGAGCGGGTCGGGGGTACCCCACTCGAGCATCTACTGGGCTGGGTCGAGTTCCGCGGGCGCCGGATCGAGGTCGGGCCCGGGGTCTTCGTTCCGCGGCGGCGCAGTGCGCTGCTGGTAGACCAGGCGATCGACCACGCGCTGGCCGCCGCGTATCGCCGCTGTGTGGTGGTCGATCTGTGCTGCGGATCGGGTGCGCTGGGCGCGGCGGCCGCGTCCGCGCTGACCGAGGCCGGGATCGCGGTCGAGCTGGTCGCCGCTGATATCGATCCGGTGGCGGTGCGTTGTGCGCGCCGCAATCTGGAACCGCTGGGCGGCACGGTCTTTCGCGGGGATTTGTGCGCGGCCCTGCCGAGCGCGTCGGCCGGGCGGATCGATCTGCTGCTGGCCAATATTCCGTATGTCCCGACCGCGATGATCTCGCGGATGCCGCCGGAGGCGCGCGATTACGAACCGCGGGCGGCTCTCGACGGTGGCATCGACGGGCTCGATGTGCTGCGCCGGGTCGCGGGCGCCGCCCCGGTGTGGCTCGCACCCGGCGGGCGGCTGTTCGTCGAAATCAGTGGGCCGCAACGCGATCCGGCGCAACGGATCATCGAGCGGGAAGGATTGTCGCCGTCGGCGGTGTGCTCACCCGAGGACGGCACCGTCGTGGTCACCGGTACCCGCGACCACTCCAGCACCTATCCACACCCGTGACCGCCGCCGGTGCGGCGATGATCGCCTAACCCGGATCGGCGACTGAGACGCCCATGGGCCCACGACAATTCGAGACGCACAAGGTTTCCGAAGTCCGCCCGGGTCCGATGACCGCAGCGCGCAACCGTCGGATCAGGCGGTTCCTT
>JAFMQT010000267.1 GCA_017354515.1 Nocardia sp.
CTACTCGTCATTGCTCGAGGCCGCTGCCTCGGAGTCGGCCGCGCGCCGCACCGCAATGAAGGCTGCCAGCGACAACGCCACCGAGTTGGTCAATACCCTGACCCGGCAGGCGAATTCGATCCGGCAGGCGAACATCACGCAGGAAATCAGTGAAATCGTCGGCGGCGCCAACGCGCTGGCTGCGAGCTCGGACCGCGACTAAGCCTCGCCTCTACTCGGAGATAACAAATGACCGCAGCTGTCACCCAAGAAAACACAAGCCGGGCGGGCGCCGCTACGGGCCGCGTCGTCCGGGTCAACGGCCCTGTCGTCGACGTCGAGTTCCCGCGCGGCGCCATCCCAGATCTGTTCAACGCGCTGCACGCCGACATCGCACTGCCGTCGGTGGCCAAGACGCTGACCCTGGAGGTCGCACAGCATCTCGGCGACAACATCGTGCGCACCATTTCGATGCAGCCGACCGACGGCCTGGTCCGCGGCGTGCCGGTGGACGACACCGGTAAGCCGATCTCGGTCCCGGTCGGCGATGTCACCAAGGGCCACGTCTTCAACGCCCTCGGCGACTGCCTCGACAGCCCCGGACTGGGCCGCGAGGGCGAGCAGTGGGGCATCCACCGCCAGCCGCCCGCGTTCGACCAGCTCGAGGGTAAGACCGAGATCCTGGAAACGGGCATCAAGGTCATCGACCTGCTGACCCCCTACGTGAAGGGCGGCAAGATCGGTCTGTTCGGTGGTGCCGGTGTCGGCAAGACCGTGCTGATCCAGGAGATGATCACCCGTATCGCGCGTGAGTTCTCCGGTACGTCGGTGTTCGCTGGCGTCGGTGAGCGCACCCGTGAGGGCACCGACCTGCACCTGGAAATGGAAGAGATGGGCGTTCTGCAGGACACCGCCCTGGTCTTCGGCCAGATGGACGAGCCGCCGGGCACCCGTATGCGCGTCGCGCTGTCCGCTCTGACCATGGCGGAGTACTTCCGCGATGTGCAGGGTCAGGACGTGCTGCTGTTCATCGACAACATCTTCCGTTTCACCCAGGCCGGTTCCGAGGTCTCGACCCTGCTGGGTCGTATGCCTTCGGCCGTCGGTTACCAGCCGACCCTGGCGGACGAGATGGGTCAGCTGCAGGAGCGCATCACCTCGACCCGTGGTCGTTCGATCACCTCGATGCAGGCGATCTACGTCCCCGCCGACGACTACACCGACCCGGCGCCGGCGACCACCTTCGCCCACCTGGATGCGACCACCGAGCTTTCCCGCCCGATTTCGCAGAAGGGTATCTACCCCGCCGTCGACCCGCTGACCTCGACCTCCCGCATTCTGGAGGCCTCGATCCTGGGTCAGCGTCACTTCGACGTCGCCAACGAGGTCAAACGCATCCTGCAGAAGTACAAGGAGCTGCAGGACATCATCGCCATCCTCGGTATGGACGAGCTCTCCGAAGAGGACAAGGTCCTCGTCGGTCGTGCCCGTCGCCTGGAGAAGTTCCTGGGCCAGAACTTCATCGTGGCCCAGAAGTTCACCGGCGCACCGGGTTCGGTGGTACCGCTGGAGCAGACCATCGACGACTTCGACCGGGTCTGCAAGGGCGAATTCGACCACCTGCCGGAGCAGGCGTTCAACTCGTGCGGTGGCCTGGACGATGTCGAGGCGGCCGCGAAGAAGATCGCCGGGAAGTAGTCCACGATGGCCGATATGTCAGTTGATCTGGTCGCCATCGAGCGGCGTTTGTGGACGGGCGAGGCGAGTTTCGTCGGCGCCCAGACCACCGAGGGTCAGATCGGTATTCTGCACGGCCACGAGCCGGTTCTCGGCCAGCTGGTCGAGGACGGCATCGTGACCATCGAGAGCAGTGCCGGCGAGAAGATCATCGCTGCCGTACACGGCGGGTTCTTCTCCTGCACAGGCGAATCGGTCCGGATTCTGGCCGAGTCGGCGGAATTCGCGGGCGATATCGATATCGATGCCGCGCGTGCCGTACTGGCCGATCCGAATGCCTCCGAACAGGCGCAGAGCGCGGCTACCGCGCAGGTTCGTGCGGTCGAGGCCGCGAAGGCCTGATTTCGCGAATCGCCCAGGGCGACAACCGAATAGATCCCCGTGTGGCGGTCCGGATATTCTGGGCCGCCACATCGGCATGTCCGGGTTTCCCATCCCGGCCGCCGTCGTGTACTTTGCTCTCAGCTACATCACAGCATCACCAGTGTCATTCGAAGTACCTGGTCACGGTTCAGTGCGAAAATGCTTGGCCGCGTTCGTCATGTTGTGTGCGGCCTCGCCTCGATGAGCGAGGGGTCAATGAGCGTTTATCCGGCATTTCGATGGTCGTGGGCCGCCCGCGCGGTCGTAGGCTTGATGACCGCGGGAGCGGCCGTGGGGATCTGGTCACCCGGAGCGGCGGTGGCCGATGTGACGGTCCCACTGCCCGACGGACATATCGACGGTCCTGGAATACATATCGCCAGTTCCGGTGAGCGAGCGGTCATCTCGCCGTCGCTGGCCGCCAATGGCGCCGGCCGCACCGCGTGGGTCACCGGGAATGTGACGGTCGATATCCAGACACCTCCGGGCACCGTCGGCCCGAAGAACGGGGCGTCCAACGATCCGGGAACCAACGATTCCTCGACGCACGGCGCTTCCCAGGTGACAGTGGGTTATGTCGTCGGCTGTCAGGTGGCTCTGGGCAATATGAGCGCCTCGCTGGGAGCAACGCTGTCGACGTCTCCGACGGTTTCCGGCGGGATCTCCTTCCCGCTCGCGCCCGGGCAGGTCAAGTGGGTGCAGGTGGATTATCTGGAAATGCCCACATCCGGCCGGTATTTCCTCAATTACCAGGACTATTCGATGGATGTCCAGGGCTGCGGCGGTTTCGCCCAGGCCCGGCAGTTCGCGGTGGTGGAGAAGATCGGCCCGGACTTCGCCAAGTCCACGTTGTACGGCCGGCCCTTCAGTCTGGGCTGATCTCGCGCGGTTCAACCGAATGCCCTTGCGGGCCAACCTGTTCCAGTCACTCGAAGGGGATCGAATGTTCGGCCTGTCGACAATCAGAGGTGCGGCTGTGATCGGCGCGGCGATAACGGCGGTGGCGCTCGGGTGGTGTCCCCCGGCGCCGGCACACGCCGATACGTTCATCCCGCTGCCCGGCGGCGCCGTCACCCGGACCCTGGGGGACGGAAGCGTCGTGCATATGCGGATCGATGGCGAGTCGGCCAAGATCAGCGGTGCGATGGCGGCGACCCCGCTCCATCGCAACGTGTGGGCCACCGCGCACGCGGTCGCGGATGTGGAGCATGCCGCCCGGACCACGATCAAGATGTCGCCCGGCTACATCGTGGGATGCCAGGTGGACCTGAGCTCGCTCGACAATGGCGGTACCGCCAGTGGATCGGTCCCCGCGACCGGTGGTGCGCCCGCGGCCGAGGCCGGGGCCGATACCACCCTGACCCTGGGGCCGGGCCAGGCCAGAATGGTGCGCCTGCTGGACCTGGAAATGCCCGACGATTTCAACACCGACATCCACCGGAACTACAACCAGGTGTCCGGCCCGCACGCGAGTGTCTCCTGGCAGGACGAAACCTTCGCCGTCGACGGTTGTGGCGGATATGCGCAGGCCCGCTCCTTCGTGTCGGCCGAAATCAGCACCGGGCACGCGCGGGCGATGGTGACGGTCTGGGGCGCGCCGTTCAGTATGGGCTGAGCGGTATGTCCGCTGCCACCCGGCGGTCCGGTCCGGACCGCCGATACCCTCGTATCAGGAACGGATGTACCGGCTGTGTGCTCGCGGTCCGGCGGTTTGTAGACTCGCTGCCGGAGCGGTGTAGCCCCGGGGGTGACTCGGCTCCGGTACAGGCTGAACGAAGGGATGGACCTGGATTGCAGACCGGGATGGCGCTGGTGATCATTCTGGTGTTGCTGCTGGTCGGCGTGGCGCTGGTGTCGTTATATCGGCTGATCATGCTGCGTCGCGGTGGCACTGCCGCCATCCTGCGGGTCCTGCCGGCCGAGGGCGGCCACGGCTGGCGGCACGGTCTGATCCGTTACGACGAGGATCGGCTGGTCTTCTACAAGCTCACCAGCCTGAAATTGGGGCCCGATTCCTGTATCCGGCGGTTGGGTATCGAGGTGTCGGATCGGCGTTCGCCGGTCGGCGACGAATACGACATCATGACCGACGAGATCGTGGTGATGGCGGTGTCCGACGGCCAGGGGGATTTCGAACTGGCATTGGATCGGGGCGCCATGGCCGCGTTCCTGTCCTGGGTCGAATCGCGGCCCTCCGAACGTGTCCGGCGCCGACCGGGGCAATGATCAGGAAATACGGTGACCACCACTCATGAGCGTGCATCTGACCAAGATCTACACCCGCACCGGAGATGACGGCACCACCGGCCTGAGCGATTTCTCCCGGGTGCCGAAAACCGATCCACGCTTGATCGCCTATGCCGATTGCGATGAGACCAATGCCGCGCTGGGCGTGGCGCTGGCACTCGGGCAGCCCGAGCCGCGGATCGCCGAGGTGCTGCGGCAGGTGCAGAACGACCTGTTCGACGCCGGCGCGGACCTGTCCACCCCGATCGTCGCCGAGCCGAAGTATCCGCCGCTACGGATCTCCCCGACCTACATCGATCAGCTCGAGCAATGGTGCGATGAGTTCAATTCCGAACTGGCGCCGTTGAATTCGTTCATCCTTCCCGGCGGGACGGCGCTGGCGGCGCTGCTGCACGCGGCCCGCACGGTGGCCCGTCGCGCTGAGCGCTCGGCGTGGGCGGCCGTCGAGGCACATCCTGAAGACACTGGTGTACTGCCGGCGAAATATCTCAATCGCCTGTCCGACCTGCTGTTCATTCTGTCGAGGGTGGCCAATCCTGACGGTGATGTGCTGTGGCGGCCCGGCGGATCGCAGGCGGGTGCGTCGCAGACGGGCGCACCGCCCGTGCCCGATGAGCCCTCCCGTTAGGCTGGCCCCGTGAGTGAACGGTTTCTGGTGACCGGCGGCTGCCGCCTGGTCGGTGAGGTCGCTGTGGGCGGCGCTAAGAACAGCGTGCTCAAACTGATGGCCGCCGCCCTGCTGGCCGAAGGTACGACGACGCTGACGAACTGCCCGGACATCCTCGATGTCCCGCTGATGGGTGAGGTCCTGCGCGGTCTGGGTTGTGATGTGGCGGTCGACGGCGGCAAGGTGACGATCACGACCCCGGCCGAGCCGAAATATCATGCCGACTTCCCGGCGGTGACCCAGTTCCGGGCGTCGGTCTGTGTGCTGGGTCCGCTGATGGCACGTTGTAAGCGCGCGGTGGTGGCCCTGCCCGGTGGTGATGCCATCGGTTCTCGCCCGCTCGATATGCACCAGGCCGGTCTCCGATTGCTGGGCGCGACCAGCGAAATCGAGCACGGATGCCTGGTGGCCCGCGCGGACGAGCTGCAGGGCGCCCGGATCCGGCTGGACTTTCCCTCGGTCGGTGCGACCGAGAACATCCTGATGGCCGCGGTGCTGGCCGAGGGTGAGACCGTCATCGACAATGCCGCCCGCGAACCCGAGATCGTCGATCTGTGCACCATGCTCATCCAGATGGGAGCGCGCATCTCGGGCGCCGGTACCTCGGTGCTGAACATTTCCGGCGTGCGCAAGCTCGCGCCGACCGAACACCAGGTGATCGGTGACCGTATCGTGGCCGCCACCTGGGGGATTGCCGCCTCGATGACGATGGGCGATGTCCGGGTGACCGGCTTGGCCCCCAAACATCTGTCGCTGGTCCTGGACAAGCTGCGTTCGGCTGGTGCGCGAGTGACGTTCGAGCCCAATGGTTTTCGTGTCGAACAACCGCAGCGTCCGCTGGCGGTGAATTTCTCGACCCTGCCGTATCCCGGATTCCCGACCGACCTGCAGCCGATGGCGATCGGTCTGGCAACCATTGCCGATGGAACCTCGATGATCACCGAGAACATCTTCGAGGCCCGTTTCCGCTTCGTCGAGGAGATGATCCGGCTGGGCGCCGATGCGCGAACCGACGGCCATCACGCGGTGGTCCGGGGGATTCCGCGGCTGTCCAGCGCGCCGGTGTGGTCATCCGATATCCGCGCCGGCGCCGGTCTGGTGCTGGCGGGCCTGGTTGCCGATGGGGTGACCGAGGTACATGACGTCTTCCATATCGATCGCGGCTATCCGCACTTCGTGGAGAACCTGCGCTCGCTGGGTGCCGAGATGGAACGGGTCGCCAAGCCGGAATGACGACGCCGGGTGGCAACCCACCGGCCCATGCCCCGAGATATGCGTCTGACCAGGGGATTTGACATAGAATCCACCGGCACGTAATTTATTTCGGGTCAGAGCGACACGGACACCAACCCCGAGCCGGAAGGTGAGGGGACAACGCGGTTGGACGGGGAGCGCCTGGCGATCACACTGGTTCAGCCTTCCGCCCGGATTTGGTTCGGGTTGGGTGGTTGAGCTAAGCTGGGAAAGTTGCCCTTCCGATCGGTCAGATGTAACGGTCTGCCTGGTGGTTGGTGCGTGTGTTCTTTGAGAACTCAATAGTGTGTCGATGAATGTCAGTGC
>JAFMQT010000268.1 GCA_017354515.1 Nocardia sp.
CCCGGGCCGCTCGGGGCGCGGCGGCGTCAGCGGCTTTTCGGTGACGAAAATCGCTGTGCCGGGAAAGATCTCACCGCGCAGCCGGCTCCACTGACCCCACTGCCGGTCCAGCCATTCCGGCCATTCCGGTTCGACGATGTCGACCAGGGTCAGGCCCGCGCCGACGATGTCGCGGACCCGGTCGCCGATCGTGCGGTGGTGTTCGACGTAGACCGGGGTGCCGTCGTGGTCGACCTCCACGTAGGGACTGCGATCGAAATACGGTATGGCGGCACGCAATCCGGCGGGTCCGGGATCGTCGGGGAAGATCCAGCGCATCGGATGGTTGACCGAGAACACCCAGCGCCCGCCCGGCCGCAGCACCCGCGCTACTTCGCGCATCACCTGCCCGGAATCGGCAACGAAGGGGACCGCGCCGAAGGCCGAACAGGCCAGGTCGAACGATTCGCCGGCGAAGGGCAGGGCCTCGGCGCCGGCCTGGACCAGCGGAACCTGCGGCCCGCCGCGGTCCATCGCCGCCAGGCCGCGCTCGAGCATCGCGCGGGAGATGTCCAGACCCACCGGATATCCGCCCCGGGCCGCGAGCCAGCGTGAACACGGCGCCGACCCGCATCCGATCTCGAGGATCCGGCGACCGGTGATCTCGCCGAGCAGCTGCCAGTCACCCTCGTGCAGACCCTCCGGGCACCACACGAACTCACCCTGGTCGGAGTCCACACCGAGGAATTCGGCGTGGGCGTGGTGATACTGCTCGGCATCGGCGTCCCACCACCGGCGGTTGGCGCGCTGGCTGGCGGCGGAGTCGACCGCGACCCGCGCCACCCCGGTGATAGCGAGTTCGGCATTGGCCTGACCGTGGCGTTCGTCGTCGTGACCGTGGGACGGAACCTGCTGCTCGGGCATGGATCGCAGCGTATGGGACACGCCGGGTCGCGCCGGAGCCGGTATGCGGCTATCCTGTCGACGGTGACCGTCACCACAGTGACGGTCGTGTTGCCGGGTATGGGTGGACCCGTGTTTGCTTGGCGTAACGCCCCTCGCGTACCCTGTTTTTCGCGAGTGTCTTCGGCATTTGCGTAACCGCTGTCGGTACTGTAGCGCTCGGTACTGCAGATCCGTCGGTGCCTATATGACCGACGGATGCGGCGGAGCTTCGGTATAGCGGGGTTCCGTCGGATCGCAGGGGTTGCCGGATTCGGAAGTCACCCGCAACGCTGTGAATTCCGCAGTGAGTACAGCGTTGTGCTGTGTCGCAGCGATGTGCTGTGCATGGCCGATGTTTACCCACAGCTGTGAACCCGCAGCGATACCGAGAGTGCCCATGTCCACAACCGATCCTGTACCGACTACAGAGTCGAAATCGACTACAGAGTCATCGACTACACAGTCACAGTCCACTACCGACCACAATCCGTCCGGAGCAACCCAACACATGCCCACCACCGTCACCTCGCCGCAGGTAGCCGTCAACGACATCGGCTCCGCCGAGGATTTCCTCGCCGCTATCGACAAGACGATCAAGTACTTCAACGACGGCGATATCGTCGAAGGCACCATCGTCAAGGTCGACCGCGATGAGGTCCTGCTCGACATCGGCTACAAGACCGAAGGTGTCATCCCTTCCCGCGAGCTGTCCATCAAACACGATGTCGATCCGGCTGAGGTCGTTTCCGTGGGCGATGAGGTCGAGGCCCTCGTTCTCACCAAGGAGGACAAGGAAGGCCGCCTGATCCTGTCGAAGAAGCGGGCTCAGTACGAGCGGGCATGGGGCACCATCGAGGAGCTCAAGGACAAGGACGAGGCCGTCAAGGGCACCGTCATCGAGGTCGTCAAGGGTGGTCTGATCCTGGACATCGGCCTGCGCGGCTTCCTGCCCGCCTCCCTGGTCGAGATGCGCCGGGTGCGCGATCTGCAGCCGTACGTCGGCAAGGAGATCGAGGCCAAGATCATCGAACTGGACAAGAACCGCAACAACGTGGTCCTGTCCCGCCGCGCCTGGCTGGAGCAGACCCAGTCCGAGGTCCGCAGCGAATTCCTGCACCAGCTGCAGAAGGGCCAGGTCCGCAAGGGCGTCGTGTCCTCGATCGTCAACTTCGGCGCCTTCGTCGATCTCGGCGGCGTCGACGGTCTGGTGCACGTCTCCGAACTGTCCTGGAAGCACATCGACCACCCCTCCGAGGTCGTCGAGGTCGGTATGGAGGTCACCGTCGAGGTGCTCGACGTCGACCTGGACCGCGAGCGGGTTTCGCTGTCGCTCAAGGCGACTCAGGAAGACCCGTGGCGTCAGTTCGCCCGCACCCACGCCATCGGGCAGATCGTGCCCGGTAAGGTCACCAAGCTGGTTCCGTTCGGTGCGTTCGTGCGCGTCGAGGAGGGCATCGAGGGCTTGGTGCACATCTCCGAGCTGGCCGAGCGTCACGTCGAGGTGCCGGACCAGGTTGTCGGTGTCGGCGACGACGCGATGGTCAAGGTCATCGACATCGACCTGGAGCGTCGCCGGATCTCGCTGTCGCTGAAGCAGGCCAATGAGGACTACCACGCCGAGTTCGACCCGTCGAAGTACGGCATGGCCGACAGCTACGACGAACAGGGCAACTACATCTTCCCCGAGGGCTTCGACCCCGAGACCAACGAATGGCTCGAGGGTTTCGACAAGCAGCGTGAAGAGTGGGAAGGCCGCTACGCCGAGGCCGAGCGCCGTCACAAGATGCACACCGCTCAGATGGAGAAGATGGCAGCCGACGCCGCCGCCGAGGCCGCCAACGGCGCCGCGTCGGGCAACTACTCCTCCGAGAGCGGCGCGCAGAGCGCCCCGGCCGGTGCACCCGCCGCCGAGGCGACCGGCGGTTCGCTGGCGAGCGATGCCCAGCTGGCCGCACTGCGCGAAAAGCTGTCCGGTAACGCGTAATTCGCAGAACTGACGTTGGGCCCCGATCCGGATCCGGATCGGGGCCCAACGCATACCGGGACCCCGATTTTCCTGCGGCCCTGACGGATCGATTCAATTCGCCGACACCGATGGGTCATGGGCGGGCCATAATGCTGGGCAAGGATATGGCGGAGATCAGACTCGATCTCTTTTCACCCGGAACGGAAGGTCTCGACACAGGTATGGGCGTGTTCGACAGCATCAATCGGCGCAACTTCATGGGGAAGGCGATGGCCGCCGGGGGCGTCGGCGCATTGGCCGCCTGGGCGAATCCGATCATCGAACGAGCACACGCCGCGGACCCCGCCGGAATGGGTGGACTCGGCGATATCGACCATTTCGTCCTGCTCATGCAGGAGAATCGGTCGTTCGATCACTACTTCGGAACCTTTTCCGGCGTAAGCGGTTTCGACGACGCGTCGCCGGCGTGGAAGCAGTACGGATATCAGCCGGGAGTCGGTCCCACCCCCGACGGGTACATCCAGCCCTTCCGGCTCGACACCACCCGCGGCGCCACCCTCGACGGTGAATGTGTGAACGACCCCGACCACTCCTGGGCGGGAATGCATCAGGCCTGGAACGGCGGCCGCAACGACAAATGGATGCCGATGTCGATCGCCAGTGTCGGGGCGGCCAACGGACCGGCCGCGATGGGCTATCACACCCGCGCCGACATCCCGGTGCACTACGAGCTGGCCGACGCGTTCACCCTGTGCGATCACTACCACTGCTCGGTGCTCGGCCCCACCGATCCCAACCGCCTGTACTGGATGTCGGGGACCATCGACCCGGACGGCAATGCCGGTGGCCCGCTGGTGGAGACACCCGCGCTGATCCCGCAGAACGCCTACAGCTGGCGCACCTATCCGGAGAATCTGTCCGAGGGTGGGGTCAGCTGGAAGATCTACAACAACCGTGATGTCGGCCCGATCTCCTCGGTGGTCCTGGACGGCATGATGGGCTGCTTCAAACAGGCCGCCGACCCGAATTCCGAACTGGCCAAACGCGGTAAGGCGCCGACCTATCCGCAGGACTTCGCCGCCGACGTCGCCGCGAACCAGCTGCCGTCGGTGTCGTGGGTGGTCCCGTCGCTGTTCAACTGCGAACATCCCGCGCTGCCGTCGGCGTTCGGTGCGGTCGGGATCATGCAGGTGCTCGATATCCTCACTTCGAATCCGGCGGTATGGGAGAAGACGGCGCTGATCGTCAGCTACGACGAGAACGGCGGCTTCTTCGACCACGTCACCCCGCCCACCGCTCCGGCCGGGACGCCGGGTGAGTTCTTGAGCGTCGATCTGAACCGGGTCTCCTCGGCCAAGGGCATCGCGGGTCCGATCGGATTGGGTTATCGCGTACCGTGTTTGGTGATCTCGCCGTATTCGCGCGGCGGACTGGTCGCTACCCACACCTACGACCACACCTCGCAATTGCGGCTGGTGGAGAAGCGTTTCGGGGTGGATGTGCCGAATCTGACCTCGTGGCGGCGCGGCGCCACCGGCGATATGACCGCGGCGTTCGATTTCGCGGCGGCGCCGAATGCCGGGCGTCCGGCGATCAGCGATCCGAAGCCGAAGGCCGACGCGGCGATCGTCGAATGCGGGCCGAACATCCCGCTCGGCACCGCGGACCAGGGGATTCCGTATCCGGTGCCGCCGAATTCGATGCCGAAGCAGGAGACCGGCGGGCGTCGCAAGCCCAGCGGACCGCGCTAACCGGCGGCCGCGGGTACCCAGCCGCCGGTCAGGCTGCGGGCGCGGATGGCGGCGAGGCTGTGCCGGGCGGGATTGAGATTGATCAGGGCGGAGAGCCGGGAGCGCCGGCGACCGGCCACCGCGGTGGCTATGGCGGGGATTCGCATACAGTGCACGGTGCCTTTCGCACCCAACCGGTGGCGGCCCGGCCGAATTGTCGTGGTACCCATATCGTCGTCCTCTGCTGACTCGGATGGCCTGGATCGCCCGATATGAAACGTTAGTGGAACACAAGTGTCTGGCCTGGGATTTTGCGTGGTTCGGGCTGGGCGTGTCGGAATTGTGTACTCGCGGGCCGGGCTCGTCCGGGCGCGGCGTCCGCCGCTCTGAGAGACTGTGTGAATGTTGCGTATCGGTCTCACCGGAGGCATGGGAGCGGGTAAGTCGACAGTGGCGCGGCTGCTGGTCGAGTGGGGCGCGGTGCTGGTCGACAGCGACGCCATCGCGCGCGAGGTGGTCGAACCTGGAACCGAGGGGCTGGCGGCCCTGGTCGAGGCGTTCGGGGAGGCCATCCTCGCCGAGGACGGCAGCCTGAACCGTCCGGCGCTGGCGGCGGTGGCCTTCGCCGATGATGAATCGCGTCGGACGCTGAACTCCATCACCCATCCGCTGGTGGGCCGCCGCACCGCCGAACTCATCGGCGCCGCCCCCGCGGATGCCATTGTGGTGCAGGATGTTCCCCTGCTGGTGGAGAACTCGATGGGTGCGATGGTGCAGCTCGTCGTGGTGGTGATGGCCGATGAGCGGTTGCGGGTCCATCGGCTCGAACGATTCCGTGGGATCGCCCCGGACGACGCTCGCGCCCGGATCAGGTCCCAGGCCACCGACGATCAGCGCCGGGCGGCCGCGGATGTGCTGCTGGACAACAACTCCGACGCCGAGGCGCTGGCGCCGCAGGTGGCGCGGTTGTGGCAGGAGCGGCTGGTGCCGTTCGAGCGGAACCTGCGCACGCGTACTCCGGCCCGTCGGCCGGCCGAAATCCAGCTGGCCGAACCGGACCCGGAGTGGGCGGACCAGGCGCAGCGGCTGATCGGGCGGCTGTGGGTGGCCTGCGGGGCCGACGCGAAACGGATCGACCATATCGGTTCGACCGCCGTCGGCGGTCTGCCGGCCAAGGATGTCATCGATATCCAGGTCACCGTCGCGGATATGGCGGCCGCCGACGAGCTGCGGGACCGGTTGGCCGACGCCGGATTTCCGCGCTGGGACGGGTTCGAGTCCGACACCGCGAAACCCACCGCCGCCGATCCGTCCGGAACCGATACCACGGCCTGGCGTAAGCGGTTGCACGGCAATGCCGATCCGGCGCGGATCGCTAATATCCACGTGCGAGCACAGGGTTCGCCCGGGCAGCGGTTCGCGCTGGACTTCCGGGACTGGTTGCGCGCCGACGCCGACGCGCGCGCGGAGTACCTCGAGGTCAAACGCCGGGCCGAGGCCGCGGCCGCCGGCTGTGATGGTGAGGCCGCGACGAAGGCGTATCTGTCGGTGAAGGAGGCCTGGTTCGCCACGGTCTACGACCGGGTGCCGCGCGGCTGACCATTCGGTCACAGCCAGCTGATATCGATCCCGCGCGAGCGCAGCCACGCTTCGAAATCGTAGCCGTGCGCGGCGATCCCGGCGATCGCCTCGGTCGCGGTCTCGATGGCGTGCTGGGCCTGCGTGAGGCTCAGATAGCCCTCGGCGTGCGCGGCGAGCAGCTCGTCCACATCGAGCAGGACCGCGTCCCGGCCGGCCCGCAGGATGACGTCGAGATAGTGATCCTGCGACTTCCACACATCCGGCCGGTCCGGGCCGAAATCCCCGATGTCGAGGTAGAGGTCCTGGTCGCGTTCGTATCCGGGATTGAAATGGAAGATGCTGGCCCGCAACG
>JAFMQT010000625.1 GCA_017354515.1 Nocardia sp.
TCACCGCGGCCGGGCGCACCGATCCCTCCGCTCCCGCCGAAACCTGGTTGGTGGACGGCGGTCCGGCGCGAGTCGGGATCATCGCGTCGGTGACCCGCCAATTTTGCGGTGACTGCGACCGCACCCGCCTGACGGCCGACGGCATGCTCCGGTCCTGCCTGTTCAGCGATCAGGAATTCGATCTGCGATCCCTGCTGCGCGGCGGCGCCGGTGACGACGAACTGGCCCGCGTGTGGCAGGGTGCGATGTGGAACAAGTGGGCCGGGCACGGCATCGACGCGGCCGATTTCGTGCCCCCGGAACGGACGATGGGAGCGATCGGTGGTTGAGGTCAGGTACTTCGCCGCGATCGCCGATGCGGTCGGCAGGTCCAGCGAACATCTCGACCTGCCCGCCACCGCGACGGTCGGGGATCTGCGCGCAGCGCTGCTGCGCATCCACGGCGACGATCTCGAACAGGTGCTGAAGGTCTGCGCCTATTTGGTCGGCGACGAACTCACCCGCGACGACCACACGCGGCTCACCGCCCGCGTGGACGTGCTCCCGCCGTTCGCAGGCGGATAGTCGATCGAGCGGCCCCGGTCCTCAGTCCTGTTTCCACCAGGTGTCCAGCGGTGTGACCGGGACCGTGCGCTTGTGCCGGGTGTTGCGGAAGATCGTCTCGACCCGCTCGCACACTTCGGGGCTGACGTCCTTGCCCTCGAGATAGTCGTCGATCTCGGCGTACTTCAACCCCAGCGCGACCTCGTCCGGCAGTGCGGGGCGGTCGTCCTCGAGATCGGCGGTCGGGACCTTCTGCCACACACTCGGCGGGGCGCCGAGCTCCTGCAGTACCGCGGCGCCCTGACGTTTGGTCAGGCCGGTCAGCGGCGTGACATCCACACCGCCGTCACCGAATTTGGTGAAGAAACCCGTGACCGCCTCGGCCGCGTGATCGGTGCCGACCACGAGGAGATTCAGCTGGCCGGCGATGGCGTACTGAATGACCATGCGTTCGCGTGCCTTGATATTGCCGCGCACGAAATCGCGCAGCCGCGCCTGGTCACCGAGCAGCTCGCGCACACCCTCGGCGGTCGCGTCGGCCACCGCGTCGGCGCCGGGCCGCACATTCACCTCGACGGTGCGGTCGGGGGCGATGAAATCCAGTGCGCGCCGGGCATCCTCGGCGTCGGCCTGGGTGCCGTAGGGGAGCCGGACCGCGACGAAGGTCGCCTCGCGACCGCGAGCGCGCAACTGTTCGGCGGCGAGCTGGCACAGTTTGCCGGTGAGGGTGGAGTCCTGGCCGCCGCTGATCCCCAGCACGAAACCCGTTGCCGGAGTGGAGCTCAGGTAATCCACCAGGAAGTCGACGCGTCGGCGCACCTCGAGTTTCGGTTCGATGACGGCGGACACGCCCAGTTCGGCGATGATTTCCTCGCGCAGGTTCCCCATGCGCTTACTCTACTGGGTCCGGCCGGTCGCCGCGCGTGGCGACGAGTGCGCGCACAACGGTTTCCCAGTGGTCGGCGATTCGGTCGGGCGGGTAACCGAGGACGCGGATCTGATACAGCACCAACCCGGCCTCCAGATTCGCCAGCAGGGTATCGGCCAGCAGGACCGGGTCACCCGGTGCGCCGAGCTGGCGCAGTAGTAGCGACACATGGGTTTTGGAGACGGTGTAGGGCGCGTTGAAGCGGCCGGTCGCATCGGCGGCGCGGCGCATCTCACCCTCCACTTCGATCCCGTCCAGCCGGGCGCGGCCGAAGGCGATCAGCCGCTGCAGTGGCGGCGCGTCGGGCCCCAAGGGGGGCGGGCCGAAAATGTACGCGGTCTGCAACTTCTGTTCGGAGTGGTCGAGCAGGGCCTGCATGAGCCCGGCGCGAGAGCCGAATCGCCGGAAGACCGTGCCCTTGCCCACTCCGGCGCGTTTGGCGACCGCGTCCATGGTGACCTCGTCGGCGCCCAGTTCATCGACCAGTTCCTCGGCCGCGTCCAGCAGCAGCTGCCGGTTCCGGGCGGCATCACTGCGTTCGGTATGTCCGGCCACCAGCGGGACGGTGCAGCCGGCACCGGGTAGCGCGGCGCCCGGGTGCAGGGAGTCCGGGGGAGGTATGTCCGGGCGAAGGGTGTTGTAGCTCACAGTTCGACCCTCCAGAATCCTGGAATGAAAGCGGACCGTAGTCCGGTTATTCTTCCGTGAAAGCGATACCACCGCAACGGTCTCAATCGTCCGAGGAGTGATCATGGCACAGACCCGCATTCTGGCTCTGGTAGGAAGTCTGCGTTCCGGTTCGTTCAACCGGCAGCTCGCCGAGGCGGCCGGCGATGCCGCGGCCGAGGGCGTGACAGTCGACGTCTTCGATGGTCTCGGGGACATCCCCTTCTATAGCG
>JAFMQT010000269.1 GCA_017354515.1 Nocardia sp.
CCACAGCAGCCCCGCATACCCGGTGACGGTGAACCACGCGAAGACGAGCGCGGCCGTCACCGCGACCCCCGGGCCGATCTCACCGAACGAACCGACCTCACCGCCCGCGAACAGCCCCGAAACCGCGAGCGCCAGCGCGGACAGCGCCGCGGAGAACAGCGTCGCCCAAGGCGCCCTCGCCACATCTGCGGATTCGCGGGCGCACCGCAGACCGCCGCGCACCCCGACCACGGCCGGAATCACCAGCAGCGCCGGCCACCACCCCGCTGCCGGCCCGCCGGGAACGGCGGCCAGTATCGGAACCGCCGGCACCGGCGCACCGGTCACCGAGAACACGCTCAACGCACCCACACCGATGTGCACATCCGCCCCGAGCAGCACGCTCGACGCCGCGACGGCCACATTCGGCAGATAGAGCAGCGATAGCACGGTGAGGCCGAGCCGGCCCGCGAAACCGCCTGCGGCCGAATAGATATCGCCGAGCACCGACCAGTGCAGCACCAGCGACACCAGCACCACCGCGGCGGCGGCGGCCAGCAGCCGCCACAGTGAGCCGACGGCGATTCTGGCGCCGGAGTAAACCCAGTCGGGCAGACCCGAGGCGATCAGATCGCGCATCGGATTGCGGCGGGTGGCGATTCCGGTGATCGCGGCGACCAGATGCAGCGCGCCCACCGTGCAGAACGCGCTCAGGCTACTGGGGGCCTGGACCGGGACCGTCACCGCGGCATCCTGGACGACCGCCAGACAGATTGCGGTGATCAGCAGCGGCCCGATGACCGCGGCGCCGACGATCCAGCCCAGATCGGCTCGCGAGGCCTGCGGGGAGACCGCATGTGCGCAATCACGCATGGTCAACCACAGCACCGCGACGGTCGGGACCAACGGGAGCAGGGCCAGGGAGGTACTGCTGACCACCACCGGGACCTGGTGAATCGCGAACCAGCCCACCGCGATCGCACCGGAGGCGCCCGTCAGCGCACTGTGCGTGGTGAGCAGCGTGATCAGTACGGCCGCGGCCAGCACGAGCATCGCGCACGCCGAACTCCTGGCCGCGATGATCAGCAGGACCCGGGCGCGTTCGGGGCTCAGCGACCCGAAGACCGGATCCTCGCCGCCGACCCCGGCCGCGGCACCGCCCTCCGAATTCGACCGCGCCCGAGCCGATCTCACACCCGCTCGCTGTTCGCGCAGGCCGGCCCATCGGTCCAGTGCGGACTTCATACAACTACCTCGCGGATCCTGATTCACTCATCCTCGACGCTCACCCGGGGCGGGCACTACCGCCCGCACGGCACCGGACGTACACCACGACAATTCAGGGTGTCAGCTGAAAACAACTCGGCGAGTCAGGCGCGCCGCACCGGGCGCCCGACTCGCCGAATCTGTCCGCAGCGGGAACTACTTCTTATCGTCCTCGGGCCGATAGGCCTTGGTGGCATCGGCCGCGGGGTTACCGGTCTGCTCCGAGCCGAACGGCGACGTCCCGCCGGCCTGACCGCCCTGACCGGGCTGCTGACCGAAGTTCGGTGCGCCGTAGGGCTGCTGCGTTGCCGCGGGGCTACCGATGTGCTGGGTCGCGGCGTCGTCGCCGCCGGACTGCGCGGGCTGGCCGTACGGCGACTGCTGCGCACCCGGGGCGGCCTGGCCGCCGGCAGCGCCATAAGCCTGTTGCTGACCGTAGGCCTGCGGCTGGCCCGGCTGGCCCGGCTGGCCGTAGGGCGAAGGCTGCTGACCGTACTGACCCTGGGCGTACCCCTGCTGCTGACCGTACTGCCCGTACGGCGACTGCTGCGGGTAGCCGGGATGCGATTGCTGGCCGGCCGCCTGTCCCTGCTGCACCTGGCCGGGCTGGGACTGGCCGTACTGGTGTCCGTACTGGCCGTAGCCGCCCTGCTGACCCTGGGCGTAGCCCTGCTGCGGGTAGCCACCGGTTCCACCGAATCCGGCACTGGCGGCAGGCTTCTTCGGCTTGGGGGCGGGCTGCGAGAGCACACCGGTCTCGAACAGCAGGGCGGCCACGGCGGCGGCACTCTGCACCAGCGCCAGGAACAGCACGACCCACGCACCCCACCCCAGGGAGACGTTGTCGCCGAGGGCGAACGACTGGAACAACAGCGCGATGAAACCGGTCAACGACGCGGCCGCCGCGGCCCCGGTCCAGGACTTCTCATTCTTCGGAAGCAGCCCCAACGCCGCGAAGATGCCGCCCAGCAGCAGGAAGGCCAGCAGCGAGGCGAGCCTGGACTCGAAGAAGCTGGCGTCCGCCGATACCGAGACGCCGAGGCCGGCGCTGCTCTTCAGCGACGCGTAGGTGGTGAATCCGAGCAGGAAGTTGATGATGCCGAGCGCGGTGGTACCGGCGGTCAGATAAAACGGCAGTCCCTTGCTCCCCGCGGCCGAACTCCCCGAACCGGCGCCGGAACTACCTGCCGGCTGCTGGCCGAAGCTGGACGCCGACGAGGGCGCGGGCGAAGACGAGGGCGGCGTGGGCGCGTTGTACCCGGATCCCCCGGTCGGGTAGGACATGTGGTTGTCTCCTATCGAGTCCGTCATCGGCTTTCAGACTGAGTACCTCCGACGCTACTGCACCAGCGCGTGCCGGTCACGGCCACGACACCGGACAGGGCAACCTCGGCGAGCACACAGTGAACCCGATACCCGCTTCGATCGTGTTCCCAGCGCTGACGATCGGAGGTATGGCATGAACATTTCGGAAATATTCTGCATGGCGGTCCGGACACTGGGGCTGTGTCACCTGTTCCCGGCACCGTGAGGCGTCCCGGACGAATGACGAAGGCCGCCTTGTCATGACGACGAGGCGGCCTTCGCAAACCGGAACGATCAGGCGGTGATGGACGCCTTCTCCAGGATCTCGCGTGCCAGTGCGGCGGTCTCGGACGGGGTCTTGCCGACCTTCACCCCGGCGGCCTCCAGGGCCTCCTTCTTGGCGGCGGCGGTACCCGAGGAACCGGAGACGATGGCGCCGGCGTGGCCCATGGTCTTGCCTTCCGGCGCGGTGAAGCCCGCGACGTAGCCGACGACCGGTTTGGTCACGTTCTCCTTGATGTACGCGGCCGCGCGTTCCTCGGCGTCGCCACCGATCTCACCGATCATCACGATCAGCTTGGTCTCCGGATCCTTCTCGAACGCCTCGATGGCGTCGATGTGGGTGGTGCCGATGACCGGGTCACCGCCGATGCCGATGGAGGTCGAGAAGCCGAAATCACGCAGCTCGAACATCATCTGGTAGGTCAGCGTGCCGGACTTGGAGACCAGGCCGACCGGGCCCTTGCCGGTGATGTTGGCCGGGGTGATGCCGACCAGCGACTCGCCCGGGGTGATGATGCCGGGGCAGTTCGGCCCGATGATCCGGGTTTTCGGACCCTTCGCTCCCCCTTTTTCCAAGTTGTAGGCCCACGCGTAGGCGGTGTCCTGCACCGGGATGCCCTCGGTGATGACCACCAGCAACGGGATCTCCGCGTCGATGGCCTCGATGATGGCGTCCTTGGCGAACTTCGGCGGAACGAAGGCGATCGACACGTCGGCGCCGGTCTCCTTGATGGCCTCGGCGACGCCGCCGAACACCGGCAGCTCGACTGCGGAGCCATCCTTGGTGGTGTGCGAGACCGTGGTACCGGCCTTGCGGGCGTTCACGCCGCCGACGACCTGGGTGCCGGCCTTCAGCATCAGCGCGGTGTGCTTGGTGCCCTCACCGCCGGTGATGCCCTGGACGATGACCTTGGAGTCCTTGTTCAGGAAGATAGACATTTTTCGTTTCGTCCTTACTTGGCGGTGCCGTTGGAGGAAGCTGCCAGTTCGGCGGCCTTGTCGGCGCCTTCGTCCATGGTCTGAGCGAGAGTCACCAGCGGGTGGTTGGCGTCGGCGAGGATCTTGCGGCCCTCGTCTACACGGTTGCCGTCGAGACGCACGACCAGCGGCTTATTGGCCTCCGACCCCAGGATCTCCAGGGCCTTGACGATGCCGTTGGCGACCGCGTCGCAGGCGGTGATGCCGCCGAACACGTTCACGAACACACTCTGGACCTGCGCGTCACCCAGGATGACGTCGAGACCGTTGGCCATCACCTCGGCCGAGGCGCCGCCGCCGATGTCGAGGAAGTTGGCGGGCTTGACGCCCTGGTGGTTCTCACCGGCGTAGGCGACGACGTCCAGGGTCGACATGACCAGTCCGGCGCCGTTGCCGATGATGCCGACCTCGCCGTCGAGCTTGACGTAGTTGAGATCGTTCTCCTTGGCCTTCAGCTCGAGCGGATCGGTGGCTTCCTTGTCCGCGAACTCGGCGTGATCGGTGTGCCGGAAGTCGGCGTTCTCGTCCAGGGTGACCTTGCCGTCCAGCGCCAGGATCTCGTCCCCGGGCGTGCGAACCAGCGGGTTGACCTCGACCAGGGTGGCGTCCTCGTTGACGAACACCTCCCACAGCTTCTGGATGGTGACCGCGGCGGCGTCCAGCACCTCGGCGGGCAGGTGGCCCTGCTCGGCGATCGAGCGCGCGAAGGCCAGGTCCACACCCTTGACCGCGTCGACCGGAACCTTTGCCAGGCGGTCGGGCTTGGTGGCGGCCACCTCTTCGATCTCCATACCGCCCTCGACCGAGCACATGGCCAGGTAGGTGCGGTTCGAGCGGTCGAGCAGGAAGGAGATGTAGTACTCCTCCGCGATGTCCTTGGCCTCGGCGACCAGGATCTTCTTGGTGATGTGACCCTTGATGTCCAGGCCCAGGATGTTGGAGGCGTGGTTGAAGGCGTCGTCCGGGGTCTCGGCGTACTTCACACCACCGGCCTTACCGCGGCCACCGACCTTGACCTGCGATTTGATCATCACAGGCTTGCCGATTTCGGTCGCGATGGCACGGGCATCCTCGGCCGAGTCCGTGACGCGGCCCTCCGACGAAGGCACTCCGTGCTTTACGAAGAGTTCCTTCGCCTGATATTCGAAGAGATCCATGTACTCACCGTCTCGTCTGCGTTGTGGTGACAACGACTTTGTTCACGGCCCGTCGTCGGAAGCGGGTCGAGTCGGACTCTAAATCAGTTCGATGAGGCCTAAATCAGCCGCATACAGCCTATGTGGCGCGTATCACCGGACCGCAGCCGACCCTGCTGAAATGGCTGGCCAGGCTACTGGTGAGTAGCTTCTGATGCGCGGGCAGGTGGGACGAAGGAAGGCCGGAATCAGCCACCGATTACTACGCGATGTAGTTGCGGCAATCGGCAAGGCGAATGATCAATCGGCCGCACCGCAGCAGCCGGAATGTGACTGATATCACACGGGTTGCGACAGCCGCCCGTAGCGCTTGCTCGGTTGCAATCGTTTCGTTACCGTCAATGCGGTTGATATCACAGGCGGGTCACGAGACGATCAGGAATCACCCGGAAGCCCGGATATCGACAAGTTATACAACCGGATGAGTCCGCACCCGCGGTATCGATCAGGAGGACGGCAAGCGTGCACCAGCACAGTGCTCCCCGAGTAGCTCGCTGCGCGACCCGTGACCAGCCTTCCGCGCCCGCCTCGTCCGACTTCGCTCTTTCCCTTATCGAGGTGCGTCGATGACCAGCGTTCGCCTTCTTCCGGGACATCGCTCACCGAGTGGCGGCCGTTATCGCGGCCAGGAATCCGGAAACGACTGGGGCGCGGGACCGGACTCCGGCGAGCTGCACACCTGGGGCGCGGCCACCGGCCCCGAGGGCGAATGGCATGCCGAACCGGAGTGGCCGAATACCGATGAATGGGCCGCGGGCCACCGGAACGAGGGCAGCGACCCCGCCGCCGACAAGCACTCCCGGCGCGCGAGCGGCGCGCATCGCGTACCGGTTCCACCAGCGGCGCTCAAGGGACGCGCCGCGGTGGTCGCCGTAGCCGCGGGCGCGGTGGTCGCCGCCGGCCAGGCCGGAATGGCCTCGGCCAGCCAGCAGCACCGATCCACCACCGATTACGACGCGGCCGGACAGGCACACCAGATCGCACCGCAGGCGGCGTCCACCCCCGCGCAGGGGCAAGCCCAGCAAGGTAAGGCGGCACCGGCCGCCGCCGGCGATTCGCAGGCGCCGCAGGTCCTCAACGTCGCCCCGGTGGCGGATATGAGCCAGTTCCAGGACATCCTGCACCACGGCCAGGAATACGCCTCCCACCTCGCGGCGAAGGAGTCGGCCAAGTTGCGGCCGATGTTCGTCAAATTCGCGAACGGAACCTTCACCTCCGGCTTCGGCGGCCGCTGGGGCGTGCAGCATATGGGTGTCGACGTCTCCGCTCCGATCGGCACCCCCATCTACGCGGTCGCCGACGGTACCGTCATCAGCGCCGGACCGGCATCGGGCTTCGGCATGTGGGTCCGGCTTCAGCACGACGACGGCACCATCACCGTCTACGGCCATGTGAACACCGCCACCGTCTCGGTCGGCCAGCGGGTGATGGCCGGTGATCAGATCGCGACCGTCGGCAACCGTGGCTTCTCCACCGGCCCGCACTGCCATTTCGAGGTGTGGCAGAACGGCAAGGACAAGATAG
>JAFMQT010000052.1 GCA_017354515.1 Nocardia sp.
GCGGTACCGCGCAATTTCGCGACATTCACATCGGTACTCGGATCCGCGGCGGCCCAGCCCGGCGAACCGTCCGGCCCCCACATATTCCACGGATTCCCACCGCCGGAAGCGACCACTCCCTGGACGAAGCGCCGGCCCGGATCGACGCTGGTCTGCGCGCACCCACTGAATGATCCGACAGCCGCGTACAGTCCCGGGGCCGATTCGGCCAGGGAGAGCACCGAGGTCGCCGACATCGATACACCCGCAATGGCATTGCGACCGGAGGTATGCAGCGCGGCATCGACGATCGGCGGAAGTTCCCGGGTCAGGAACGTGGTCCACTTATTGCGGCCCAGAGTCGGATCGTCGGCGACCCAGTCGGTGTAGTACGTGTAGCGGCCGTCCAGCACATTCACCACGGTGACGTTCTTGTCGGCGGTGAAGGAGTCGATATCGGTGCGGGTCATCCACGAGGTCTCCGCACCATTCGACGCCAGCCCGTCCTCCGCGCCGTTGAGCAGATACAGCACCGGACTCGGATGTGAGGTCCGGGCCGGGCGCAAGATACGCGCGGTGATCGTCCGGTTCATCGCGGCCGAATAGACGGTCAGGGTGGCATGCCGGGCATCGGCGTTCACCAACTTCTCGAGATGGGATCCGTCGGCAGACGCCGTTGTTGCCGCGGCGATTGCCGAACCTCCCCACACCGGTAATCCGCCCAGGGCCAACGATGCCGCTACCGCCGCGCACAAACCGGCCCTACTCCCCGCTCGCCTGCTCATCCAGTTCACAATCCTTCATCGACGACCGCGGGGGCCGCCGTCACGCATGTTTATCCAGTAGCTCGAACGATCGACGGTGCTCGCGCGTTCCTGGATCGCATTGCGAGCAAGATCACCAACCGTGGCCGGAGCTATCGATCGGTCGTATCCCACCGCGGTTCGCCAGGGCCGATTGTGATCGCTCACTACGACCCGCCCGAACCGTCGGTTCATTTGTCACGAGGATCGGAGAAATCCTTCTACCACGCACTCCCGCGGTTACGTTGGAACGGCAGCGCAGTAGACAGGTGGGGAAGGAATTCACGATATGGCCTCTACCTCTCCGGCCGACCTTCCGCCGGCCGAATCGGCTCCCACTCGCCGGCGTGCGGGCTTGCAACTGTCGGGACAGCCGATCTCGTCGTCACTTCCGGATGTGCGGTCGCTGTCGCGACAGATGGTCGGTCATTTCGTCGAGAACGTCGCCCCGTGCCGCACCCTACCCGGTGACGCCCTGCACGGTGATGTCACGACCATCACCCGCACCTGCCTGGAGTTGGCTCTGAGCCTGTTGGACGGCCGCGATATCCCGGACAAGACCAAACACCTCGAGAACGCGGCCGCGGCCTGGGCCCGGGAAGGCGTCCCGATCGACACGATTCACCACGCCATTCACGAGGGGTTCAAGATCGGATTCGATCTCGCGGTCACCAATACCACGGCGGGTATCGCGGGCCAGGACCCCGGCGAACAGGCACTGACCGAAGCCGATTACACGAACCTGCTCACCGGAACACGACTGCTGGTCGAAATCCTCGACACCATGACCACCGCGGTCTCGGGGGCCTACGTCCGCGAACTTCGCAGCGCCGTCTCCGAACACCACAACGCGGTACACACACTCACCAGTGCACTACTGGCCGGCCACCCCACCTCGACCATGGCGCGCGAATGCGGTATCGAGATCGCCGACGCGTATCACGTTCTGGCACTGCATATTCCACCGCATCCGGACCAGCGCAATCCACACCTGAACCCGACGATCGTCGCGCGGCGCAAACTGCGGCGGGTGCAGACCGCTCTCGCGACCGGCACCACCGCCACCACGCTGTCGCTGCTGTCCACCGGCGGCGGCACCCTGCTGATCCCGACGACCCGATCCTCGACCGGTCACCTCGACACCCTTCTGGCTCATCTCTCGCGCGCCGGGCAGGTACCGATCACCGCCGCCACCACGACCGCCTCCCCCGAAGGCATCCCCACCGCGGCCGAGCAAACCCACCAACTGCTCGATATGGTCACCCGGCTGGACTGGGCCCCGGCACTGTACCGGTTCGACGATCTGGCCCTGGAATACCAGCTCACCCGCCCCGGACCGGGCCGTGACCATCTGCGGACGCTGCTGGCCCCCCTCGATCACCACCCCGAACTGCTGACCACGCTGCAAACGCATATCGCCAACAATCTCAACCGGCAGCGCACCGCCCGGCTGCTGCACATCCACACCAACACCGTCGACTACCGGCTCAAGCGGATCGCCCAGCTCACCGGATTGGATCCCACCCAGACCAACGGGCTGTGGTACCTGCGCTCGGCACTGATCGCCCGCACCTATACCGCGAGCTGACCGGTTCAGGCACCCGGGCCGTCGTCCTGCAGGCGCACCCGCACCCCGACCCCGCCCTTGGCGTCACGGGTCGCCACCGCGTGTCCGCGCCGATCACCACCCTCGAGATGCAAGGTGATCGGCCCGCCCGCACCGGTGAAGTTGCGCCACCAGTTCTTCCTGTCCGGCATCGCCACTCCGATGAGCAGCGAATCGCCCGAGCGCCGATAGTTCACCGGCGTGGTGAAGGTTTTACCCGAGCGCCGGCCCACATAGCTGATCTCCACGAACCCCTTACGCATCAGGGGCCCCAGTACGGGAGTCCGCATCAACGTCACGACAACCGAATTGAAGCCCCGCGCAGCCGATTTCGCATCCACCGCAACCTCCTGACCAGTATGGCTCCTATTCGCTCACCCTACCGGCAACCGGCTGCCCACGCCCGTCACGATCCGGGCGATGTGCACGGGCTCGGATCGATAATGCGGTGGCCGATGACGATCACAGTGGTTACGGTCGACAATCGAGGCAGCGCGTCAGCCGGTGCGATAGCCGAATATCGAGTGAGCAAGTGAGCAGGGGGCCGAATGTCATATCCACCGCAGTGGCAACCCGATGATCACCCACACCCCACTCCGCCACCGGGGACACCGGCGGGCTCACCTCCGCCGAATCCCGCCGGGTACCAACAACCTTCGTATTACCCCGCACCCCCGCCCCATCCGGCGGGATCGAACGGATGGCAGCAGCCCTGGCCCGCCCCACCCAATGCCGGGTGGGGGCACCGAACACCGCCGGGGCCGCCGCGCGGGCCCGGATTCGCGGTGGCGGCGGTGCTACTCGGCATCGTGGGAATCGTCCTTCCCTTCCTGCCGCTCAATCTGACCGGAATCCGGCCGCTGATCGGGCTACCGTTCGCGGTGGCCGGACTTGCCTGCGCCCTCGCCGGATGTATCGGGAACCGCCGCGCCAAAGGTCTGGCGATCGCGGGAGCGCTGCTGTCGACGCTCGCGCTGGCGGTGTCACTGATGATGCTGCCGCAGTTGATATAGCGCCGAATTCACCAACGCTGGGAACAGCCGAAGTGGACACGCCGGTTCGCGGACGAGCACCATCACCGGGTCCGGAATGCGATGACGATCGGTGTGGATTGCGATGAACAGGATTGCGGCAGTGGGTGCGCGCACCGTGACGATGGCGATACTGGCTGGTTCGGCAGTCACCGCGGGTGCGGCCACCGCACAGGCGGGCGGCGATCTATACGGTGCGATCGCGTATTCCGACGGGACCGGAATCGCGGCCGCGGCCACCAACTTCGGTGATTCCCGCAGCGCCGATACGGCCGCCCGGGGCAATTGTGGCCGCGGCGACTGCCGCGTCGTCCTCGACTTCCACAACGGATGCGGAGCACTCGCCCAGGGCGCCGATCACCGGGTCTCGGCCGGCTGGGGCCCCACCAAGGTCGAAGCCGAACAAAGGGCCCGCGACTTCCTCGGGCCAAGTGCCCCGCCTTTCCCCGACCTCGGCAGCGCCGCACCCCGTGCCGCGACCATCGCTTTGAGCACCTGCACATCCAACGCCCACTGAACCAACCGCATACCCGGCAGCCGGGGCAGATGAAAGATGCCGGCCCCGAGGGGACCGGCACCTGGTCGTCGAGTTCACCGCCGCGCGCCATGGTCGAGGTGGGGTCGCCGGCGGAGACCACCGCGCTCAGGGCACCCGAAACCGATTGCGCTCAGGACAGTTTCAGCGAACGTCCGATGATTTCCTTCATGATCTCGGTGGTGCCGCCGTAGATAGTCTGGATGCGGGCGTCGGCGTAGGCCTTCGCGATCGGGTATTCGCGCATGTAGCCGTAACCACCGTGCAGCTGCAGACAGCGATTGATCAGATCGAGCTGTTCCTCGGTGCTCCACCATTTGGCCATGGCGGCATCCTCGGCCGACAGCGTGCCCGCGTTCAGGGCCTCGATGAACCGGTCGACCAGAACCCGCACCGCGGTTGTCTTGGTGGCCAGTTCGGCCAGTACGAAGCGGGTGTTCTGCTGCGCGCCGATCGGCTTGCCGAACGCCTTGCGGTCGCGGACGTACTGGCAGGTAATCTCCAGGCAGCCCTCCATGGCGGCGGCGGCCATGACGGCGATGGACATGCGTTCCTGCGGGAGGTTCTGCATCAGGTGGATGAAGCCCTGGCCCTCGACGCCGAGCAGGTTGGCCGCGGGTACCCGGACATCGGTGAACGACAGTTCGGCGGTGTCCTGCGCTTTCAGGCCGAGCTTGTCGAGATTGCGGCCACGTTCGAAGCCCGGCATTCCGCGTTCGACGACGAACAGCGAGAAGCCGAGCGCACCCTTGTCGGGGTCGGTCTGCGCGACCACGATCACGATATCGGCGTTGATACCATTGGTGATGAAGGTTTTGGCGCCGTTGATGACCCAATCGTCACCGTCGCGCACGGCGCGGGTCTTGATGCCCTGCAGGTCCGAACCGGTGCCGGGTTCGGTCATGGCGATGGCGGTGATGAGCTCACCGGTGCAGAAGCCCGGCAACCAGCGCTTCTTCTGCTCGTCGTTGGCCAATTCCAGCAGGTAGGGCGCGATGACGTCGTTGTGCAGGCTGAAGCCCAGGCCCGAGTACTGGCCGCGGGTGGTCTCCTCGGTCAGCACGGCGTTGTAGCGGAAGTCCTTGACTCCGCCTCCGCCGTACTCCTCGGGCACGGCCATACCGAGGAAGCCCTGCTTTCCGGCTTCGATCCACGCCTGGCGATCGACGACGCCGTTCTTCTCCCACTCCTCGTGGTAGGGCGCGACGTGCTGATCGAGAAATTTGCGGTAGGACTCCCGGAACAGATCGTGTTCAGACTCGAAAAGGGTGCGCTCCACGCCAACCTCCTAGTGACCACAGTGGCAATTCGCCTGCCACATACGGTACCCGGAGACCGAATCCCGGTTCACTTCAGATTCGGGAAAGACCCTCTACCTGTACACGAACGCGGTTCACCCGAATTCGCCTCACCCTGAACCTCGGTAAACCTGCTCAGATTCCGACCACATCGCGGAGCCGACCCCACAGGGTGCGCCCGCGATCGCGCTCACGATGGGCGAGCAGGTGGGTGATCTCCTCTTCGAGCGCCTTACGCACCACCTGCTGCAAGTCGGCGGCGGCGAGATCCAGATCCTCGGCGTCCTGCCACGGCGTAGTCTCGATGGGCGTCCCGATCGAGTAGTAGAACCGCTCGGGTCGCGGGATGAAGGTCGGGCCGACCCCCCGCATCATCGGCGGGGTGAGGTTACCCCGGATCCCGAGGGCCTCGACCGTCCAGCGAAGCGGGCTCATGACGGGATGCTCGCCGTCGAAGACGACATCGAAGACATCGTCCGCGCCGATCATCGCGGTCGGCAGAATCGGTGCTCCCGTCTCGATCGCCATGCGCGCGAAACCGGTGCGCCCCTCCCACTTCAGGTGATACTTCTCACCCTTGCAACGCATCGCCTCCCGGCCGCCACCGGGGAACACCAGCACCGCTTCCCCGTTGTCGAGCAGGGCGCGGCAATTCTCACGCGAACCGCGCACACTGCCGATCCAATGCACCAGATCACGCACCGGTGGCACGATCATCAACACATTCTCGGCCAGACCGCGCACCACGCGACCGGATTGGCGATGCACTTCGTGAACCAGCAGCGGACCGTCGATACCGCCGAGCATCGTGTGGTTGGCGACGAGCACCGCCGGACCGGATTCGGGCAGATTCTCCACCCCGTGGAAAACCGGGCTGTTCCACAGCCGCACCGGTGCCGCGATCACATCGGCGATGCGAATATCGTTCTCGCTCACCACTCTTCGCAAGGGCGCACCGTCGCTGAGCTCGACCACCGGCAGGTCGGCAGCGGCCACCACAGACGTGGACTCGTTCCCGGACATCAAACGTTCACACCCTCCCTGCAGCCGCACCTCGGACATGAGAGCCCGAAAACGGCTGTGGCGCACAGACTTCTGATTGGAAGACTCAGTGCGAGGGCCCCGCTGCCTCCGCACCGTCGACAGTGCTCGCGAACGCGTACTCCGACAGGATCGCCGCGAGTGCCCGGGGAACCCGGGCCCGCATCCTGGTACCGCTTTCCTCGTGTGAGGAGTCGATGACGCGACCGTCAGAATGGATGCGCGCGAGCAGGTCCCCACGAGTATAGGGCAGCATGACGCTGACTTCTATATCAAGTCCGCCTAGCACCTCGGCCAGACGCTCCCGCAATTCATCGACGCCGAGCCCTGTACGTGCGGAAACGCATACCGCGCCGGGCCATTCCGCGCGCAGATGTGTGAGCTGTGTCGCACTCATACCGTCGATCTTGTTGACCACCAGCAACTCCGGCGGCGCGGCGACCGACGAACCCTGTTCGCGCAGCACATCGTTGATCACCTCGCGGACCGCCGCGATCTGCTGGTCCGGTAGCGCATCGGAGCCGTCGACCACATGCAGCAGCAGGTCGGCGTCGGCAACCTCCTCGAGCGTCGACCGGAACGCCTCGACCAGTTGGGTGGGCAGATGCCGGACGAAGCCGACGGTATCGGTGAACACCACCTCGCGGCCGTCCTCGAGCGCCGCCCGGCGGGTGGTCGGGTCCAGCGTCGCGAACAGCGCGTCCTGGACCAGGATTCCGGCGCCGGTGAGCGCGTTCATCAAACTGGACTTACCGGCGTTGGTGTAACCGACGATCGCGATCGAGGGGATCGCGCTGGCGCAACGACGGGACCGCTTGGTGTCGCGCGCGGTCTTCATGGCGCGAATCTCGCGCCGCAACTTGGCCATTCGCTCGCGGATGCGACGGCGGTCGGTTTCGATCTTGGTCTCACCGGGACCACGCAGTCCGACACCGCCGTTACTGCCGGCCCGGCCGCCGGCCTGCCGGGACATCGATTCACCCCAGCCGCGCAGACGCGGCAGCATGTACTCCATCTGGGCCAGCGACACCTGCGCCTTGCCCTCCCGGGAGGTCGCGTGCTGGGCGAAGATATCCAGGATCAGCGCGGTGCGGTCGATGACCTTGACCTTGACGATCTTCTCCAGCGCCGTGAGCTGGGCGGGGGTCAGCTCACCATCACAGACCACCGTGTCCGCACCGGTCCCGAGTACGACCGACCGCAGCTCGTCGGCCTTACCGGAGCCGATATAGGTCGCCGGATCGGGTTTGTCGCGCCGTTGAATCAGAGCATCGAGCACCTGGGATCCGGCGGTCTCGGCCAGCGCCGCCAATTCGGCCATGCTGGATTCGGCCCGGGTGGCACTGCCCTCGGTCCAGACCCCGACCAGTACCACCCGTTCCAGGCGCAGCTGCCGGTATTCGACCTCGGTGACATCGCTGAGTTCGGTGGACAGTCCAGCGACGCGGCGCAGCGCGCTGCGCTCATCGAGCTGCAGTTCGCCGACAGTAGGGGTGGTCGACCAGCCGTGCGCGCCGTTGCCGCCGGCCGCACGGACCTCGGTTACCGGATCGTCCGAACCGTAGTCGTCGATGTCGTAGTCGCCGTCGTCGAATTCGGCGCCGTCGAATTCCGTGCCGTCATCGAATTCCGTGCCGTTATCGAATTCCACGGCGGGACCGACTTGTTCGATCGGAACGAATTCAGTGGACCTCAAGGCCTGTGATTTCCTCATATACCTCCATGCTCGCACGTCACAACGACGGGACGCACATCGTTATTTCCGTCGCGACGCACCGCACGCGATCGCCGAAATCGGCCGCGCACGCTCAGACGCCGGCCCACCACTGGGCGGCCAGATGTCCGGATCCGACCAGCACCGACGGTCCACGCAACCAGGCCTGTCCGCGCTCGATGCCGACCGTGACCCGCCCGCCCGGAATCCGCACCCGGACCTGCCCCGACCCCTCGGCCAACGACATTCCCGACCGGGTCAGCGCGGCCGCGGCGGCGGCCACCGTTCCGGTACCGCAGGATCGGGTTTCACCCACCCCGCGCTCGAATACCCGCATATCGATCCCGCCGTCATCGCCCATCGCGGTGAGGAGTTCCACATTGACCCCGTGCGGGAACAGTTCCGGGTCGAATCCGGGCGCCGTGCTCAGATCCACCTCGGCCAGACTCTCGGCCGTCAGCGCGGGATCGACGCAGGCCAGATGGGGATTTCCGACATCGATACCGATACCGGCGACGTCGCGACCGGCGATGGTGGCCCGCGATTCGCCCAGCGCGAGCACCGGACCCATCGTGACCGTGACCTCCCCGTGCACCTCGTCATAGGAGTGCACCACGACCGGCCGCGCGCCCGACCGGGTGCCGACCACGAATTCGGTCTCCCGCTGCAGTCCGGCAGCAAGGACGTAGTGCGCGAACACCCGAACCCCGTTGCCGCACATCTCGGCGATCGAACCGTCGGCGTTGCGGTAGTCCATGAACCAGTCACCGGAATCCACCCGCGGTGGTAACGCGTCGAGAGCTCCGGCGCGGACCAGCGCTCCGGCGCGCGCGACGCGCAGCAGACCGTCACCGCCGATGCCCTGGCGGCGATCGCACAGCACCGCGACACGCTCTGGAGTGATGGCCAGCTCAGCGTCGGGGTCGGGCAGCACCACGAAGTCGTTCTGGGTACCGTGCCCTTTGCCGAACTCGATATCGCTGCCGAACTCGATATCGGCCGGCCGGGGCCGCTCGTCTCGGATCTGCCCGCTCATCTCCCGCGATCCTCCCTGTCCGGTTGCCGCCGTCGTCCCGGCGGCCGATCCAATAACGCCCGGCGGCGCCGGGAGATTTCCGCACGTCGTCGACACCGCGGTCGACCGGCGCGAGCCGCTGCCCGCGATTGTTCGCTCGTGATCGTCGCATCCGCGGCGACCGGGCCGCGGCGCGGATCCGGGCCGGAATCATTCCGCGGGCGAGACGATATGCGCCAGAACCGAATCCACCAGGGCCGAATCGGCGCCGTCGACCCAGTGCACCCGGGGGTCACGGCGGAACCACGACCGCTGGCGGCGCACATAGCGGCGAGTCCCGATGAAAGTGCGTTCACGGGCTCGGTCCAGATCATATTCACCGTCGAGGTAGGACAGGACCTGTGCGTATCCGATGGCGCGGCGCGCGGTCTGCCCCTCGCGCAGACCGCGTCCGATCAGTTCCCGCACCTCCTCGACCAGGCCCTGATCGAACATGGTCGCGGTGCGGCGTTCGATGCGGGCGTCGAGGTCGGCGGTCTCGCGGTCCACACCGATGATGGTGGTGTTCCAGCGCGGCCTGCCACGCTGGGGCTGCGAGGCGGCGAACGGGCGGCCGGTCAGCTCGACCACCTCGAGTGCGCGGACGATCCGCCGACCGTCGGTCGGCAGAATCGTACGCGCGGCCACCGGATCCGCCTCGGTCAGCGCCTGATGTACCGCCGCCACTCCGTCGCGGTCCAGCACCGCCTCCCACTTCTCGCGCACCGCCGCGTCCGTAGCCGGGAACTGCCAATCATCCAGCAGCGCTTGCACATACATCATCGAACCGCCGACGATGACCGGCACTCGTCCGCGGTCGAGGATGGCCCGCACATCGGCGGTGGCTGCGATCTGATAAGCGGCGACCGTGGCGGTTTCGGTCACCTCCAGCACGTCCAGCTGATGATGCGGGATCCCCCGGCGCTGCTCCGGCGGCAATTTCGCGGTGCCGATATCCATACCGCGATACAGCTGCATGGCGTCGATGTTCACGATCTCGCCGCCCAGCCGTGCGGCCACGTCCAGTGCCAGGTCCGACTTGCCGGTGGCGGTCGGGCCGACGACGGCGATCGGGGCGATCCTCACGGCTCCGCCGGATACCACAGGGATACGTGGTACCCGACACCGAACGGCGCTGCGCGATACCGTGTCTCGACCTTCGGATCGGCGGCCTCCACACCGAACAGCCCGGCCAGCACCTGGTAGCAGGGCCGGCCCGACACCTCGAGTTCGGCGCACAGCCGGGCATCCAATCCGGCCAGGACGGCCCGATCCCCGGTGTCCAGGGCATGATCGATGCGGCGCTGCTCGGGCTCGGCGCGCGGATCCAGGTATCCGGGCGAACGCGTCGACAAGGTGGCCGCACCGTCGGCGACGATCAGCACCGCCTGCGGATCCGGATCGGCATCGAGCTCGGCGCGCAGCCCGGCACCGAATTCGGCGCACTCGGCCGCGCCGGTGCCGGCCGCCAGCAGCCGGGCTCGCGCGTGGATACCGCCGTCCGCCGCGGACTCGGCGTCGATGCGGCCGCGCAACCAGGCTCCGATCAGCAGTGGGCAGGGCCAGCCGGGATCGGCCGCGGTCGCCGCATCGAGTTCACCGGCCGAGAGGCCGACCCGAATGTCGGCGCCGAAGCCGGCGAACGTTCCCGCACCCCGGTAGTGCGAATCGGGCCCGGCGCCCACGATCGTCCACCGATTCGCCTCCCGGCCCAGAATCCGGCCGGCCTCGACCACGGCGGACCGCAGGGCGGGCAATTCGGCCGCCGGATGATCGGGATCGGCGTCGGGGTGCCCACCGCACAGTTCGGGAACGAGAACCGGCGGCGAGGGAATCAATGCGGCGACACGAAACACGCGTCAACGGTAGCCGCCACGGCTGCCACCCTCATCGGGTCTCACCACTCACACCTTTCACTCGCCCCACGCCACCGGCCCCAACAGAGGGCAATTCCGGCTTCTGGCTGGTTGAATGGAGCTGCTAGGACGTAACCAGGCGGCCGTGACGCGCGGCAGGGACGAGGAGCGATGACCGACAACAGCGGAAGCGACAAGGCAGTGCGTCCGAACTCCGGCGCTGCGCAGCGGTCCGGCACACCGTCTGCCCGGAGCAGCGACGCCGCCCCCAAACCCGGTGCGAACCCGCGCACAGCCGGTGTACCCAAGCCCGGTGCGCCCAAACCGGGCCCGGCCAAGAAGCCGGCCAAACCCGCCCCGCTGCCGGGGCCGGCTCAGGAGCACCCGCACCCGGTCGTGGTCCCGACGGTCACCGATCCCGGTAAGTGGGGTCGCATCGACGAGAACGGCACCGTGTGGGTCCGCACCGCGGAGGGTGAACGGGAGATCGGCTCATGGCAGGCCGGTGACGTCGCCGAGGGCCTCGCACACTTCGGGCATCGGTTCGACGACCTGGCCACCGAGGTCGCGCTGCTGGAGGCCCGGCTGGCCGCCGGTACCGACGCGCGCAAGACCAAGGCCGCGGCGGTCGCACTCGCCGAGACGTTGCCCACCGCCGCGGTGATCGGCGATATCGACGGGCTCGCTCAGCGGTTGCAGGCGATCGCCGACCACTCCGACGAGGCGGCACAGCACGCCAAGGAGGAGAAGGAACGCACCCGCCATGAGCACACCGAACGCAAGGAGGCGCTGTGCGCGGAGGCCGAGCAGATCGCCGCAGACTCCACCCAGTGGAAGGCCGCAGGTGACCGCCTGCGCGAGATCCTCGACGAGTGGAAGACCATTCGCGGGGTGGATCGCAAGGTCGACGACGCCCTGTGGCGGCGGTTCTCCAAGGCCCGGGAGGCGTTCAACCGGCGCCGCGGCGCACATTTCGCCGAACTCGATCGGGAACGCGCCGCCGCCAAGGCCCGCAAGGAGGATCTGTGCGTGCGGGCCGAAGAGCTATCCGATTCCACCGACTGGGTGGGGACCGCGGCGGTGTTCCGCGATCTGCTGACCGAGTGGAAGGCGGCCGGTCGCGCCCCCCGGGAGGCCGATGAACAGCTGTGGCGCCGATTCAAGGGCGCTCAGGACATCTTCTTCGCCGCCCGCAACGCCGCGGCCTCGGAGCGGGACGCGGAGTTCGGGCAGAACGCCGCCGCCAAGGAGGAGTTGCTGCGCGCGTTCGAGGATCGAATCCCGGAGCGGATCGACACCGATTCCGCTGCCCTGGAATCGGCTCGGGCCGCATTGCGCGAACTGCAGGAGCGCTGGGACGCGATCGGCAAGGTGCCGCGCGAGCGGATGCACGAGCTCGAGGGCAAGCTGCGCGCGATGGAGAAGCGGGTACGCGAGGCCGTCGACGCGCAGTGGCGCCGCACCGATCCGGAGGCCGTCGCGCGCGCGGCCCAGTTCCGCGAACGGGTGGCCCAGTTCGAGGAACAGGCCGCCAAGGCGCGCGCCGGAGGCCGCACCCGCGACGCGGAAAAGGCTCTCGAACAGGCCGAGCAGTGGCGGGAGTGGGCCGCGGCCGCGGAGGGTGCGGTCAGCAGGCGCTGAGTAGATCGAGACGGTTCCGGCCGTCGAGCGACGAGCCGGAGTCGACCGAGGCTGACGCCGCGTCCGATTTTCGCCAGCATCGGCGGGGTGAGCCCCGCAGGGTGGGGGTATGCATCGAGTTGTTGATCTCAAAGTTCTCTACTTCGGCACGCCGGTAGTCCTGATCGGCACCCGCAATCCCGACGGGACGGCGAATCTGGCGCCGATGTCCTCGGCCTGGTGGTTGGGCCACCAATGCATGCTCGGAATGAACACGGTGTCGCAAACCACACGGAATCTGGTGCGCGAGTGCGAGTGCGTGCTGAATCTGCCCTCATCCGAGCTGGTCGGCGCCGTCGACCGGCTGGCGCTGCTGACCGGATCGCGGACCATGTCCCCGAGGAAGATCGAGCAGGGGTACCGATACCAGCCGGACAAATTCGCTGCGGCGGGCCTGACCGAACAGGCGGCCGACCTGGTCGCGGCGCCCCGGGTGGCCGAATGCCCGATCCAGCTCGAATGCGAGCTGATCTCGGCGGAGCCGTTCGGAACCGAGAATCGGGCCACCGCGCACACCGTGCGTGTGCTGCGCGCCCACGTCCAAGAGGATCTCTTGGTCCCCGGCACCGCGCACGTCGACTCACTGGGGTGGGATCCGCTGATCATGAAATTCTGCGAATTCTTCGGCGGCGGCGAGCAGGTACACCCGTCCCGGCTCGCCGAGGCTTGGCGGATCCCGCAGTCGGTACATGGCCACTGAGGCGCCAATTCACGGGTCCGGTGGGAGCGGTTCTATTCGTCCTCGCCGAACAGGCGCCGGCGGTCGGCCTCTTCCTTGGCGATCGTCGCGGCGCGGCGCTGCTCCTCGGCCTGGAGTTGCAGGGCGGTGCGGCTCCACACCACCCGGATCCAGTGGAAGGTCAGCACGATGATCGCGATTACGGCGAGGATCAGGCCGATTCCGGGGCCCGCGCCGCGATAGTTGCCCAGTCCAGGGGTTTGGCGATGCCAGATCGATAGCACCCCGAACACGCTGCCGATCGCCGATCCGGCGACCGCGATCCAGGCCAGCGCCCAGCGCCGGGTGATCAGGGCCAAGGTGGAGAACACGATTCCGAAGACGACCGTGAACCACGCGAACACCCGCGAGGGCAGGCCGATGTGCTCGGCCTGTGCGGTGGTGTCGTACAGCACCACATCGAATCCGCGGGCGTGTCCGGCGTGCGGCAGAATCAGCGACAGCAGCAGGACGAAAACCGCCGCCGCGACCAGCATCGCCCGCGAACCGGGGTCGATCTCGCCGGCGATCTTGCGCTCGACCGCCTCGAGATCGTCGTGGAACTGCTCGAAGACCTTCGATTCGCCGGGCTTCATCTTCTCCTCATCGGATTCGGCAGCATCTGCATCGTCTGGCTCGGGCTCGGTGTCACCGGGATCGGTCACGGGCGGTCCTCACTCACCGCATCCGGCATCGCAACCGGACGCGGCCGGTTGCGGGTCCGGAGCACCGACGCGTGGCAGCCCCAGCCCGACACCGATCGGCGCGGTCTTGGGGAGCACACCGCGCTCATGGGCGTCACCGGCCCGGGTCCGGCGATGGGTGTGGATGGGGCCGTCGGCGATCAGGTAGTGCGGTGCGGCGGCGGTGACGTCGACGGTGACGATATCGCCGGGCCGGACCGCGGCCTCGGGGCCGGGCCGGAAATGTACCAGCCGCCCGTCGCGGGCCCGCCCGCTCATGCGCGCGGTCGCCGCGTTCTTCTTACCCTCGCCCTCTGCGACCAGCAGCTCCACCTCGCTGCCGACCAGTTCGCGGTTGGCCGCCAGGGAGATCTGCTCCTGCAGGGCGATCAGCCGGTCATAGCGTTCCTGCACCACTGCCTTGGGCACCTGCTCGGCCATGGTGGCCGCGGGTGTGCCGGGGCGGATCGAGTACTGGAAGGTGAAGGCGCTGGTGAATCGCGCTCGCCGCACGACCTCGAGCGTTTGCGCGAAGTCCTCCTCGGTCTCCCCCGGGAAGCCGACGATGATGTCGGTGGTGATCGCTGCGTGCGGCATCGCCGCGCGGACCTTGTCGATGATGCCCAGATACCGTTCCTTGCGGTATGACCGGCGCATCGCCTTGAGCACCCGGTCCGAACCGGACTGCAGCGGCATATGCAGCTGCGGGCACACATTCGGGGTCTGCGCCATCGCCTCGATCACATCGTCGGTGAATTCGGCCGGATGTGGCGAGGTGAACCGCACCCGTTCCAAGCCGTCGATGGTGCCGCAGGCACGCAGCAGTTTCGCGAAGGCGCCGCGGTCGCGGTGTTCGGGTTCGAAGGCTGCCGGATGTCCTTGTGGTAGTGCGGGTTCGGCGAAATTGACGCCGTAGGAGTTGACGTTCTGCCCGAGCAGGGTCACCTCCGATACGCCCTGGTCGACCAGCGCCTGAACCTCGGCGAGGACATCACCGGGGCGGCGGTCGATCTCCTTACCGCGCAGGGACGGCACGATGCAGAAGGTGCATGTGTTGTTGCAACCCACGGAGATCGACACCCAGCCGGCGTAGGCCGATTCGCGCCGGGCGGGCAGGGTGGACGGGAATGCCTCGAGTGAGTCGAGGATCTCGACCTGCGCCTGTTCATTGTGGCGGGCACGTTCGAGCAGCACTGGCAGCGACCCGATGTTGTGGGTACCGAACACCACGTCCACCCACGGCGCCTTGCGCACCACGGTGTCGCGATCCTTCTGCGCCAGGCAGCCGC
>JAFMQT010000053.1 GCA_017354515.1 Nocardia sp.
ATGGTGGTACTGCTCGCGGCCCACTATCTGACCCGGACCTCCGGTGTGCTGCTGTTCTGGCTGGCGTTCATCCTCACTCGCCCGCTCGGAGCGACCGCCGGCGATCTGCTGTCCAAGCCGGCCGCCAAGGGCGGCCTGGGCCTGGGCACCTGGGGCACCTCGGCCGCGCTGCTGGCCATTGTCGTCGTGGGGGTGGTCTACAGCGGAATCCAATTGCGCAAACGTGCGGTCACCCCGGATTCACCGGCGCCCGAACTCGATAACGCGTAAGCCGGCCGCCACGCCACCGCAGGACCCGGTTAGGTCTACTTGAAATCCGCGGAAACTGTCTTTCACAGAACTATATCCGGACCTGACGCGCTGGCGCCTCGGGTCTATCGTTTCGGGTATAGCACCATGAATGAGCACCATACGCGCATGCGATGGCGGGAAGAATAGTTCTGTATAAGACTTAACCAGCATCAGACTGAACCGGCGTTGTGAGTTCGGATGATTGTCGAGTCGCCCCGGCCCCGGCCGATCCGAGACCATCCCTGGGCGGGATGGCTGGCGGTGTCGGCCGTCTGCCTGGGCGCTTTCATGGGGCAACTGGACGCCAGCATTGTCACGCTGACCTTTCCCGCCTTGCGATCGGAGTTCGGCGCACCACTGGCGAGTGTGCAGTGGGTATCGCTCGGCTATCTGATGGCGGTGGTGGGACTCGTGGTGCCGGCCGGCCGGGTGGCCGACGCGGCGGGCCGCAAAGTGGTCTATCTGCAAGGTCTCGCGGTTTTCACGTTCGCCTCGGGACTGTGTGCACTGGCACCGAATCTGCTGTGGCTGATCATCTTTCGCATCGCGCAAGCGCTCGGCGCGGCGATGCTGCAGGCCAACAGCGTGGCCCTGGTGGTCACCAGCGTCCAGCCCAAGCGCATGCGGACCGGGCTCGGTGTGCAGGCCGGGGCCCAGGCCCTGGGACTGGCGCTGGGCCCACCGCTGGGCGGGGTGCTGGTCGCGGCGGTGGGCTGGCGGTGGGTTTTCGCGATCAATGTGCCGGTGGGATGTGTGGCGCTGGTCGCGGGACGCTATCTGCTGCCGCGCACCCGCGCCCGGGCTGCACTGACCGGATTCGATTGGATCGGCCTGGCGCTGCTGTTCACCTGCACCGGCGGCGCGCTCATCGCGGTGACGGCGATATCGGGACTGGGGGTGCCCGGATGGGTGGCGGCGACAGCCGCGGTGGTGGCGCTGGGTGCGGGGATCGGGTTCCGGCGCTGGGAACCTCGCTCCCGCACCCCACTGGTGGATCCCGCACTGGTCGCGACCCGTGAAGTGCGGTACGGGCTGATCGGCGCGCTGGCGGCCTATCTCGTACTGTTCGGTCCATTGGCACTGTTTCCGCAGATCGGTACGGTGGGCGCCGCCGGTACCGGCTTGCTGCTGACCACCTTGCCGGTGGGGTTCGCGGTGGCGGCCGTGGCGGGCGCCCGCATCCGTGCGGTCGGCCGCCGTGAACCGCTCGGCGCGACTGCCATGGTGATCGCGACCGCCGCGCTGCTGGTGTTCCCGTCGGCCCCGTGGTGGGTGGCGGTCTGGCTGCTCGCGCTGGGGCTGGGGCTGGGGCTGTTCATTCCCGCCAACAATGCCGCGATCATGGCCGCGGTACCGCGGTCCCGGTCGGGCACGGCGGGCGGATTGGTCAATATGAGCCGGGGCCTGGGCACCGCGGCCGGCGTGGCGATGATGACATTGGCCCTGCACGTCGGCGAGGCCACGCACCTGAGATCGGCAGGCGATCGGACGGCGCTGGCCGGGCTCACCATGACCGCGATCGCGACGGCTCTGACATCCGTGGCAGGCTCGCGGCGGCGGCACGAACGGGAGGCGAGGATGGACGAACCGGATGCCGGCGGGCAACCGAGTGAGGTGGCTCTTGCCGAGGTCATCGCCCGCCTGCGCCGGGCGATGCGGCGCGCGGCCCGCACCGCCGAACCTGCCGACACCCTCTCGGTGGCGCAGCTGGAACTGCTCTCGTGTGTGGGCGATCATCCAGGTGTGCGGCCGGGGCAGGTGGCCCGGCTGCTGCATGTGGCGCCCAACACCGTGACAACACTTGTCAACGCGCTCACCGGGCACGGAATGCTGGTCCGTGCGGCCGGTAGCGACCGGCGTGCGGTCACCCTCGAGCTCACCGACAGCGGCCGTCGCGCGGTGCGTGAATGGCAGGCCACCAACACCGAGATTCTGCGCGAGGCACTGTCGAATCTGCACCCGGGGTGGCGGCATTTGCTCACCGCCGCCACCCCGGCCCTGGCCGAGTTGTCCTATGCGGTCGATACACTCGCCGAACCCGCCCGCGACGACAACGCCGCCGAGCGATAGTTCGACCGAGAGGACATCCTGTGAGCACCGCGCCCCCGCGGCCGAAACAACTCGATTCCCCGTTGGTGGCCAAGGGCCTGAAGCTGATGAGCCGCGCCCAGGTGTGGGTTTACCGGCGCACCGGCGGCCGGATCGGTCAGAAATGGCGGGTCGGCGCCGGCTTCCGCAAGCCCGTGCCCACGCTGCTGCTGGAACATCGAGGCCGCAAATCCGGCACGGTATACACGGTGCCGTTGCTCTACGTCCGCGACGGCGAGGACACCATCATCGTCGGTTCGCAGGGTGGAATGGCCAAACATCCGCAGTCGTACCACAATCTGCGCGCGGATCCGGACACCTATATCCAGATCGGCACCGATCGGCGTCCGGTCCACGCGGTGGTTGCCGATGCGCAGCAGCGAGCGCGGTTGTGGCCTCGATTGGTCGAGGCCTACGCCGACTTCGACACCTACCAGTCCTGGACAGAGCGGGAGATCCCGGTCATCATTCTGCGGCCGCGGTAACGGCTCAGAACCGGCTTTCCACGCTCACCAATTCCGGCCGGGGTCCGGAACTTTCGGTTTTCGAACCCTTGATCAGGCGAAGGTGAGCGGAGCCGGCCGACCGGCCATTTCGTTCGGCGCGGGGCCGGATCGCCGCGGCTGGGCTCGGCTCCGGGGCGGGTTCGAGCGGCTCGGCGGGCCGGTGCGGGCTCAGGTGGGCTCGCCAATAGTCCCAGAGCGCGTCGGCGTACCGGCCGAATTCGGGCACCTCGAGCGGGGTCCGGCGCAACATGGCGCGGGTGGTGTCGCAGACGAAATTCGCGGCCACCGACATCTGCGCGAGGATTTCGGCCGGCACTCCCAGCTGTGCGAGCAGCAGATCCCGGGCGGCGGCCACACCCGGCAGCCTGGTCAGCACACGCAGGGCGGTGTGCGGCAGCTGCTGCGGGGCGCCGGCGGCCCGCAGCAGTGCGTGGTAGATCTCGGAGAACGTTTGCGGGCGTGGATTGACCAGGTGGAAGGTGCGCTTGTTCAGTCCCGGCCGGCGCACCAATTCGGCCACCGCTCCGGCGACGTAGTCGACCGGAACGATATTGGTGGACCCGTAATCGGGCAGTGGCAGCGTGAGCCCGCCGGGCAGGGTCGACAGCTTCGCGATGGCCTCGAAGATCTGATACGGGCCGGCGGCCCGATCCACCGCGCCGGTGTGTGAATCGCCGACGACCAGGGCGGTGCGGTAGATCCGCCAGCGCAGCCCGGTGGACTCACGCACCAGCCGTTCGGCGTCGAAAACCGCTCGGTGTCTCGAGGATCGGAAGTTCTGCCCGAGATCGAAATCGTCCTCGAAGAACTGACCGCGGTGGTCCCCGGCCACCACGACCGAGGACAGGTGGTGCAGCGTCGCCCCGAGTTCGGTGGCGAGTTCGATCGCCGCGCGGGTGCCGTCCACCGTCGCCGCGGCGGCCGCCGAATCCTCCTGGGACAGATCCGCGATCGCGCCGGCGTGGATGACGTGTGCGACCGCCGGCGGTGTGTCGTGCAGCCGCAGCCGGTTCCCGGACGGGTTCGCGACCAGCGCCGACACACGTTGGTCGTCGTGCCAGTATTCGCAGAACACGGCGCGCTCGGTGCCCGAGTTCCGGTTCAGGACAATATGCACCACCGCGTCGGGATCGGCCGCGAGCAATTCCTCGACCACGCGGCGGCCGACGAAGCTCGTCCCTCCGGTGACGAGGTACCCGGACACAATTCCTCCTGCGAATAGCGAATCGGTTGGCGCGCAACATTGTTCGCCCGGCATTCGACGGTGGATGCGGTCTGTGACGAACGGGCGCCGGCAATCGGGGCCGATCATGGCTGCCACGAATTTACTGACGAGTAGTTTAATTGACCGCCGATTGTGACCGCAACCGAATCCAGGAAGGCGGAGTGTGGGACTGGTCACTACTCGGGTTCACCGAACGGTATGCGCGCCAACATGTTTGGAATCGGCGTGCGTCCAATTAGTTGGACATGCGACCAAGTAAACGAGTGTCCCGGGCCTTCGCGGAGGGGTTCAGCTGTGCCGTTCGACCGCGAATTCCGTTGCCAAGTCCGCGAATACCGCCGCATTGAGATCGAATGCACGGCGACATTCGGTGAGTACTCGCTGCTTCTCCAGATCGTCGACCGCCAATTCGTCGAGCAGCAGCCGGTACCGTCGTTTGAACGCCGCCGGATTCGGGATCCGGTCGAAGACGTAGAAGCGCACCCCGTCGCCGCGGGTGGGCAGCTGCCACAGCTTCGCCGCCGTACCGCGAATAACCTGACCGCCCGAGAGGTCGCCCAGATACCGCGTGTAATGGTGGGCGACGTACCCGCCCGGCCAATTCCGCGCGCAGTCACCGATGCGGGCGGCGTATTCGGCGGTGGCCGGCAGCGCCGCCGAGTCCGTTCTCCAGTCGCGCCCGCCGAGATGGGTGAGATCGTCCTCGAGATTGGTCAGGCGGTCGAGTTCGGGGTGGATGAACGGTCCCGCCACCGGGTCGTCGGCGAGCGTGCGGTGGTGTTCCTCGAGTGCACTGTAGATGTGCCAGAGCTGGGTGGTGTAGCGGTAGAAGGCCTCGATGCCCAGGGAGCCGCCGAGCATATCGCTCATGAAGGTCGAATTCTCCGCTCGCTCATGCTGTTCGGCGGTGGCGGTGCGGATCTGGGTGGAGAACGGAACCGTTTGCTCGGCGGAGGGCGCGTCGGTCATGATCCAGCTCTCTTCGCTCATGAGGTGGGTGCGATGGACACTCCCTTCCGACGATACCGGGTCCCTCGCCGCCGCCATTCGGACTTTCGGGCAGGTCGTGATCGGGTGACGTTGCCGCGCTTGGCCGCGGATGTCGTTCATAGCAGACTGGCGATGTCGAAGTCGTGCGGCAGGAGGATCGGTAGTGACGGGTGACAGCGGAAATTCGGGCCGGGGGCCGGCGGGCATCGACCTCGAGCGGGTGACGGGGTGGTTCACCGAGAATGTGGACGGTGTACGGCCGCCGCTGCGGTTCGATCTGATCACCGGCGGGCGGTCCAATCTGACCTACCGCGTGGATGATTCGGCCGGCCGGCGGTTCGTCCTGCGCCGCCCGCCGACCGGGAATGTGCTCTCGACGGCCCATGACGTGGTGCGGGAGTGGCGAATCATCGATCATCTCGCCGACAGTCCGGTCCCGGTCGCGCCGGTGGTCGGCTGCTGTACCGATCACACCGTCACCGGCGCGGATTTCTACGTCATGGAATTCGTGGACGGGGTCGTGCTCACCGACGATCAGACCCTCGCCCAGGTTCCCCGGGAGCGGCGGGTGGCCGCCTCCGAGGACTTCGTCGACACCCTCGTCGCCATCCACGCGGTATCCACCGAAACCGGTCCGCTCGCCGAATTCCGCAGGCCCGGAAGCTATCTCGAACGCCAGTTACGCCGCTGGTCGCGTCAGCTGGAGGCCGGGAAGGTCGGCCCGGGCCCCATCTGGGAGGTGTGCGAGCTGCTCTCCCGCGATATTCCCGAGCAGAAGTGGACCGGAATCGTGCACGGCGATTATCGTCCCGGCAATCTGCTCACCGGCAGCGACGGGAAGGTTCAGGCGGTTCTGGACTGGGAACTGTGGACCGTCGGTGATGTGCTGGCCGACCTCGGCTGGCTGGCCGCGAGCTGGGCCTCCGCCGAGGTGCTGGGCTGGTCGCCCGACCCCGCCGAAGGCTTCCTCGATGTCAAGGCCGCTGTCGACCGCTACGCCACCCGGACCGGTCGCGACCTCTCGGATATGCGCTATTACCACGCGTTCGCGCTGTGGCGCCTGGCCGCCATCAACGAGGGTGTGATCGCCCGCTTCCGGGCCGGGGCGATGGGGGAGCAGGAGGTCGACACCGAGTACATGGCCCAGCGCACCGCCTGGTTGTGCGAAACCGCTCGTGGCGTTCTGGCCGGGCAGGGGCCATTCTGAAATATATAGGCACGAATATGTAGTCACGTTTGCGCCGGGGCGCTCGTCAAGGGTGATGAGGAGAGGAGTACACCATGCCGAGAATTCCCAGTGTCGCCACCGAGGACGCCGGACCGCTCACGAAATTGATCTACCGATACGCCAAACGCCGGTACGGTGCGGTGCCCGAACCGTTCTCGGTCGCCGCGCATCACCCCGGACTGATGATCGCCTCCGGAATGCACGAGATGCTCGCCGAACGGACTTGCAGGACCCTGCCGGCCACTGTGCGGGAGCTGGCGGTGTACCGGACTGCTGTCAGGCTGGGATGTTCGTGGTGCATTGATTTCGGCACCATGCTGCAGAAACACGATGGTCTGGACATCGACCGGCTGAAGCATATCGACGATTACGCCACCTCGGATCTGTATTCACGCCAGGAGCGGCTGGCGATCGCCTACGCCGATGCCATGACCGCGACACCGATCGAGGTCACCGATGAGCAGGTCGCCGAATTGGAGGCCGAATTCGGGCGCAAGGGCGTGCTGGAGCTGACGTACCAGATATCGCTGGAGAATATGCGGGCCCGCAGCAACACCGCCCTCGGGATCACCGATCAGGGTTTCACCAGCGGTGATGCCTGCATGATCCCGATGCCGACCAAGGACGCGTCGTAGTTCGCCGACGACCCCCGAACCCGGCCTCGATGGGTTCGGGGGGTCAGCGCATCACCCGGGTGAGTTTGTCCGGGTTGGCCTGGTCGTAAATCGCGACGATTTTTCCCTCGCGCAGGGCGAACGTCTGTAGATGTGCGTCCAGGTCCTTGTGCGTGTCATCGCCGGGATGTGGCGGCAGGTAGAAGCCCAGATCCCCATTGACCAGCACCGGAACCCCGGCCCGCAGACCCTCGGCCAGATACATCCGGCGCAGGCCCTGGAAGAACCGCACGATCTTGTCGGCTCCCCGCATGATCTGCCGGGTGGTTTTGGCCTTGCCGTCCGAATCTCCGACCAGTACCGCATCCGGGTGCAGCAGTTCGGTAACCGCCCGCATGTCTCCCGAAATGAATGCTGTCACAACCTGTTCCAGGACCGCCCGCTGTTGTTCCATGGCGGCGCGGTCCGGTGGATCGGCTTCGGCCACCGCACGGCGCCCGCGCGAGCCGTGCTGGCGTGCGGTCTGCACCGTGCACCCCAGAATGTCCGCGATCTCGGCGAACGACACCCCGAACGCGTCGTGCAGCACGAAGGCCACCCGCTGCTCGGGAGTCAGCCGATCCAGCACCACCATGGCCGCCATCCGCACCCCGTCGTCGCGAACGACCACATCGAGGGGATCCTCGCCCGGCTGTTCGGTGAGCGGCCGCACGATCGGTTCCGGAAGCCATTGCCCCACATAGGTTTCCCGCCGCGCGGTCGCCGAACGCAGCCGATCCACGCAGATCCGGCTCACCACCGTCGTCAGCCACGGCGCGAGCTCGCGGATCTCCTCCCGCCGACCCTCGGAAAGCCCCGACAGCCGCAACCACGACTCCTGCACCGCGTCCTCGGTATCGGCCACCGACCCGGTCAGCCGATACGCCACCGAGATCAGATGCGCCCGCAGCCCGGAGAACTCACCGGCGAGCGATTCCAGCGTGGTCACCACCCGATCGTGTCACAGCCGCGCGGCCGACGGTACGAGGGGCTTGCCGGATCTGCAACCTGACCGGCGTGGATAGGCTCGAACTTCTACACAATGCCTTGGGCGCGGAGGGATTCGATTTCCTGCGGGGACTTGCCGAGTAGGCCCGCGTAGACTTCGTCGTTGTGCTGGCCGGGGCGGGCCGAGCCGGCGTTGCGGATGGTGCCCGGTGATTCCGAGAGGACCGGGATTACGCCTGGGCCCTTCACATTTCGGTTCACCCGCTCGTCGTAATGGTCGGCGATCATGCCGCGGGCGTTGAGCTGGGGGTCGGTGACCACCTCGGCCACGGTGTTGATGGGTCCGCTGATCACACCTGCCGCGCTGAGGGTTTCGATGATCTCGTCCGGTTGGCGCAGGCCGGCCCATTCGCCGATGATGGCGTCGAGTTCGTCCTGGTTGCGGCCGCGGGCGGTGTGATCGACGAAGCGTTCGTCGTCGGCGAGTTCGGGCCGGTCCATGGCCCCGCACAGGCGGCGGAAGACGGTGTCCTGGTTGGCGGCGATCACCACCCAGCTGCCGTCGGCGCTGCGGTAGATATTCGAGGGGGCGATTCCCTCCAGCCGGGTGCCCGACGGTCCGCGCACCACGCCGCCGATATCGTAGTCGGGGATCGTGGATTCCTGTACGGCCAAACAGGATTCGGTGAGTGCGGCATCGACGATCTGCCCTCTGCCGGTGACCGTGCGCCGGTACAGCGCGGCGAGTGCGCCCTGGGCGGCGAACATACCGGCCAGACTGTCACCCAGGGACAGGGCCAGCCGCGGCGGCGGACCGCCCGGGAATCCGTTCATATGCCGCAGTCCGCTGGCGGCCTCGGCCACCGAGGCGTAGCCGGCCTTACCGGCATCGGGCCCGGTCTGCCCGTATCCGGAGACCCGGACCAGGATGATGCGCGGATTGCGTTCGGAGAGTACGTCGTATCCCAGCCCCCACCGCTCGAGCGTGCCCGGACGTAGGTTCTCCACGATGATGTCGGACTTGTCGGCCAGTTCCAGGAACAGATCCCGGCCGGCGTCCTCGCGCAGATTCAGCGTGACGGCCTTCTTGTTGCGGGCGTGCACGGTCCAGAAGAACCGGTGCCCGTTCAATTCGGCCTGCCCCCAGGTGCGCAGCGGGTCCGGGGTGTCGGGCGGTTCGAGTTTGATGACCTCGGCGCCCATATCGCCGAGCAGGCGCCCGGCGAACGGCCCGGAGATCAGGGTGCCGATCTCGAGTACCCGGATCCCGTCGAGCGCACCGGTTGTCTGGGAGTCCATCGGGCCAGTATCTCCTGTGCTTCTGGTGTCTACGCCGCCGGGCCGAAGTCGCGCTCGCGCAACCAGCCGTCGACGATGCCGATCGCCTCGGCGAGCGGTTCGCGCTGGTCGGCGCCCAGATAGTAGTGGTTGGCGCCCTTGATCTCGTGGATCTGCTTATCCTGCGATCCGAGGGCCGCGAAGATCGCGTGACCGTGCGCCGGCGTGCACACATTGTCGGCGGAGTTGAAGATCACCAGGGCCGGGACCGCGATATCGGGCCCGCACGCCACCGCGTCACCGCGGGCGTCGTCCAGACTCCACTGCGAGAGCCAGCTGCGCAGCGTGGTGAACCGGGCCAGTCCGAACGCGCCCGAATTCACCTCCTGCGGCTCGCCCAGATACGACTCGCCGGGAGTGCGGTCGTTGGGGTCGATGGTGGCGTCCAGCACCTGCGGATCGGCCATGGTTCCGTGCACGACGAAACAGAACTCGTCCTGCGGGCGGTCGGAATTCTGGATGGTGGCCAGTTTCTCCTTGACCCACTGGGTGATTCGCCGGTTCCGATCGGCCTGCGCCCGGCGGAAGCGCTCCAGGAATTCGGCGGAGTAGGGCGGTTGGTTCGGATTGTCCGGGTTGTAGAGATCGAGTTCCGGATCGCGCTTGCTCGGATCGGTCTCGTCCAGGATCGCCGGATCGATACATTCGGTGAGGGTGTGGTGCCGGCTGATATGCGCGGCCATCAGCATGATCGCGTCCACCGGAGGCAGATCCAGCGTGGTCAGGTCGGGGCCGTCCCCGGATGGGCTGGAGGTGACCGTCGGCTTGGCGGCCTGCTGCTGGTAATACACCGACAGCGATCCGCCGCCGCTCCAGCCCAGCAGTACGACCTTCCGGTATCCGAGGCGGGTTTTCGCGTGCCGGACGGTCTCGCCGAGGTCCTGCACCACCTTCTCCATCAGCAGTGCGGTGTCCGCGCCGCGATAACGGCTGTTGGCGACGATGATGTGATGGCCGGCCTTGGCCAGCGCGGTCACGATCGGCAGGTAGGTGCCGCTGGAGACCGGATGCATCAGCACCAGCACCGTATCGGACCGGCCGCCTTCGGGTTTCACCAGAATCGAATCGAGGGTGATCAGTTCGGTGGTCCCGCCGTAGGCGTCGCGGGTGCCGGAGGTGTTTGCGTAGGGGATCACGTACGCGGTGCGCTGGACGTGCGACATAGGTGCCTGCCTTGATCGTTCGGCGGAGGTGTCAGTGGGCGTGCAGATTCGCGGCCAGCACTTCGGGGGAGGGAGTCAGGCGGCGGCGGGTGTCGACCGCGATGGTGGTCCACCCGATCTCGGTGATCTGGCCGGCTTTGCTCCGTGCTCGCTCACGCATCTTCTCGGGTGCGCCGTGGTGCACTCCCTGCGGGGCGTGCGAGAGTAGTCCGGGAACCATCGGCACCCCGTACATCTCGCCGCCGTGGAAGAAGGCGATCTCGTCGTAGTCGGTATTGCGGTGGTACCAGGGAATGGTTTCGGTGCCGGGCGCCGATTCGGCGCGCTTGGGCAGGAAGTTCATGATGTAGACGCCGGTGGCCTGCATGAACAGGTGGACGGTGGCCGGCAGGTGCACCGTATCGGACAGGATCACGTTGTAGTCGGCGATATTGAACGTGAACGGGAAGTTGTCGCCCTGCCAGCCCACCACGTCGAGGGGATGATGCCGGTAGAACAGGGAGGTCGGTCCGCCGTCGTGGACCAGGCGCACCTCGTATTCGTCGCGGCCGTCGCCTTCGTGCGCCTCGGGTTCGGGGACGGTGATCTTGGTGGGGTCGAACGGGAAGTGCCGCCCGAGCGGACCCGCCGGCGGGACCCGGAACTCCTCGGCGGATTCGACCATCAGCAGGGTGGTTTCGCTGTCCGGAATCTGCCGGAAGGTGCAGGCCTTCGGGATGTACACCCAGTCGCCCTCGCGGTAGCGCAGCGGGCCGAACTCGGTTTCCAGCAGTCCGGATCCCTTGTGCACGAACGAGAGCACATCGCCGTCGATATACCGTGAGTGGAACGGCATCTCGGCGCAGCGGCGGCTCAGGAAGATCCGGCAGTCCGGATTGGAGAACAGCAGCAGGGGCGCGCCGTCGGCATCGGTGGCATCGGTGGGCTTCAGGCCGTCGCAGAGGATGTCGACCGGCGCGAGCGGGCCCTGGGCCCGGTACTCCATCGGATCGTTGACCCGATACAGCTGGGCGGTGCGGCCGGTGAAACCGCCCTTACCCAATTCGTCGTCCTTGAGGCCGTCGAGATCGGCGTGCATCCGATCCGGCGTCGTGCCTTTCCGCAGGTGCACAAAGGATTCCATGACAGCGTCCGTCCTCGTCGGGGCCCGGACACGGCGGTAGCGCGAACGGGAGGTACCCGCTCGCGTTCCGCGGCGTCGCGGAGCAAGTCGATATCCTCACATTCGCAGACAAATTGATAGGTGTCAATATAATCGGCGTATGGACACCGAGGTCGCTCCGGAGCCGAACGAGTCGCGCAAACAAAGAGGTCGACCGCCCGCCGGTGACTCACCGGCGACGCTGGACGAGATCCTCACCGCGGCGCTGCGGGTGTTCGCGCGCGACGGTTTCGCGGGTGCCTCGGTGGCGGCGATCAACCGGGAACTCGGGGTCAGTCACAACCTGATTCATCAGCGCTTCGGATCCAAAGAGGCGCTGTGGTATTCGGTGGTGGACTGGATCTTCGACCATGCGGTCACGCTGTTGCGCATCCAGCCGCCGCAACGCGATCTCGAACCGCTGGAAGAATTTCGCGAGGGCATCATCCGCTTCCTCGAGCTGCAGGCGGAATATCCTGATGTGGTCCGTTTGATCAGTATGGAAGCCGCGATAGAAGGACCCCGCCTGACCTATCTCTACGATCGCCACATCGAGCCCATGCTGGTCATCCTCGCCGAACCGCTCAAGCCTCTGATCCACGAGAAGAAGCTGACCCGCAATGACCTACGCTCCATCCACTTCCTCATCGCCAACGGCGGCACCGCCCCGTTCGCGATGGAACCCCTGGCACTACGAATGGCCCCCGGCAACCCTGGATCCGGCGCTGCACTGCGGCGTCACGCGCGCCTGGTTGCCGATACGATCGTCGCCGGAATCCGCGCCCGCGAGCAGGGGTGAGTCCCTGGGCGTGATCAGCCGGGCGTTGCGCGCCCTACTGGCCGTGCTGCGGCCGAGCGGGTGTGCCGCCGGCGGTTGACGGTGGCGGGTGCGGATCGCGCCGGTAGCCTGGGATCATGTCGGTGGTAGCCGGAGTGGTCTCCGCCCTCACGCGGTTCGGTAACCGGCGTGGAATCTATGCCGGCCGCCGGTCGACGAAAGCGCATGTGGCGCTGTACCGATGGTCTCGGGGACGGATCGGCGGGAAACTTCCGGGATATCCGCCGTGTCGGCGGCCCGCTCCCGACGATCGAAGAATTCGCCCGGTCCATCATCGAGGCCATCGACGCGGACGTGCCCAGCGGGTACACCTTCTACATCGGCGGCGAGGACTACCAGCAGGTAGATGGGACTGTCAGCGAGGGCGGCTGAACGCGGAGATTCAGCTCGGTCCGAAGAACTCGTCGAGGCTGTTCGCGGTCAGCACTCTTTCGGTCCACACCTCGAACTGGTCGGCATCTGCGGCCTTCACTCGCTGGATTGTTGCGTCGGGAAGCTGCCCGAACTTGAGCGACAGCAGGCGCAACAGCATATGTGCTCGTTCATCCGCACGGAGTTGTTCGGCTGTGGTCATCGCGGCCTCCTTCGTCAGTGGACCGAGCTGGTCGACCACACGTGCCAGATCGCGGGCGCTGGTCTCGGACACTTTACTAATATAGGTGAACAGTGCGAGCAGGTCATGGCGTCCATTCGGGGATTCCTCGACTGCCTCGAGCACCTTGATATGTGGTCCGAGATCCCGGTCGAGGTGCTGGTTCTTGTATGCGATGCGGTGCAGGATCAGCATCAGCAGGACCACGGGGGTGAGGTCGCGGGCATAGAGTTCGGTGAAATCGACTCTGGCGAGATCGTCGACGACCACCCGGAATCGTGGCACCAGATCGCCGAGTCGCTGTCGAATACTGTGGTCGTTGCCGATCCGGTCCCACAGTTCGGTGGAATGGTTCCATCGCCAGGTGTTGGGACCGGAGTTCACAACCACCGGGACGACGAGCGGATAGTGCTCGGCATGAGGGTGCTCGGTGAGGTGCTGATTCCAGATCCCGATGGTGTATTCGAGAGCCCGCAATGGCATGTGCTTATCCGGGGTGCTCTGGTGCTCGAGCATGAGGTGAATGAATCCGTCACGACCGGCCATCGGCGCCTTGAACAGTACATCGCCATCTCGGTTGCGGAGGTCGTCCAGCACGTACCGGCTCGATGCGAGTTCCATGGCGTCCCAGTCGATTAGTGTGACAAGCCATTCCGGCAATACGGACTGCAACTCCCTGGTGGCTGCCGATGGGCTGGACATGATCAGCCGGAACACCGAGTCGTGTGGATTATCCTGTGCCGCACCCATATTCGGCAACATACCGGCGAATTGTCAACACGCCCAAGTGGAAGGTTCGTGACACGCCACGGGTCGGCGATTCGTGCGGTGTGGCGTCCGGGGCGGTCAAGTTGTAGGTACAACTCGCTCGGTGGTCCAGTGTGGTGGGGAACGGTTCGATTCGGGAATTGAGTGGGATATCCCACCCGATTCCCGGATCGTGGGATGGTTCAGGGCTCCTGGGAGCGGGTAAATGCGCGCGCCAGCAGGGCGAATCCAGACGACACGGACGACACGCACCGACGGTGGCGGGGGATTTCTCTCTGTGTTAGAACGGATTTGCGGATACTTTACAAAGCTAACTAATTATCAGGAGGCGGCGGAATGTGCGGAATCGCTGGCTGGGTGGACTTCTCCCAGGACCTCACCCGGCAGCAGGGTGTGGTCGACGCGATGACCGAGACCATGGCGTGTCGCGGGCCCGACGGGCGTGGCACCTTCGTTCGTGAACATGCCGCTCTGGGGCATCGGCGGCTGGCCATCATCGATCTGCCCGGCGGCACGCAGCCGATGAGTGTGCCCACGCCGGCCGGCGATGTGGCGATGGTGTACTCGGGGGAGACCTACAACTTCAACGAACTGCGCGATGAGCTGAAGTCGCTGGGGCACAGTTTCGAGACCGACAGCGACACCGAGGTCGTGCTGCACGGCTATCTGCAGTGGGGCGAGGCGGTCGTCGACCACCTCAACGGCATGTACGCGTTCGCGATCTGGGACCAGCGCGAAGAGAAGCTGGTCATGATCCGGGACCGGATGGGTATCAAACCGTTCTACTACTACCCGACCCGCGACGGCGTGCTGTTCGGCTCCGAGCCGAAGGCGATCCTGGCCAATCCACTCGCGGCCAAGACCGTGGACCTGGACGGCATGCGCGAGCTGTTCAGCATGACCAAGGCGCCCGGCTGGTCGCTGTGGAAGGGTATGTACGAGGTCCAGCCCGGCACCCTGGTCGTGGTGGACCGCAAGGGAATTCGCGACCGCACCTACTGGCGGCTGAACGCGGTCGAGCACACCGACGGCGAGCAGGCCTCGGTCGCCCGGGTGCGGGAACTGATGACCGATATCGTCGAGCGTCAGCTCATCTCCGATGTGCCGCGCTGCGTACTGCTCTCGGGCGGTCTGGACTCGAGTGCGATCACCGGCCTGGCCGCGGCCAAGCTGGCCGAACACGGTGAGCAGTTGCGCACCTTCTCGGTCGATTTCGCCGGTCAGGAAGAGAATTTCGTCGCCGACGAGGTGCGCGACACCCCCGATTCGCCGTATGTGCGCGAGGTGGCGGCACTGGTGAAGTCCGCGCACCAGGATGTGGTGCTGAATCCGGCGGAGCTGACCGATCCGGCGGTGCGCCGCGCGGTCATCACCGCCCGCGATATCCCGGCCGGTCTCGGCGATATGGACTCCTCGCTGTATCTGCTGTTCAAGGCCATTCGGCAGCAGTCCACTGTG
>JAFMQT010000270.1 GCA_017354515.1 Nocardia sp.
CGGACTGTTCGGTGGCGATCGCGCCCAATTCGTTGAGCCGCTCATAGGTGATCGACACCGGGACCAGCAGGGCATCGTCGATGCGGCCACTGCGCAGGGCGGCGGCGAGATAGTTGAGCAGTCCGAAACGCGGCGGCCGCAATTTGCCGGTGCGGGTGCGCCCGCCCTCGAAATACCACTCCAAATTGAAGCGTTTGGCCAGCAGATACGCGAAATACTCCTCGACCACGGCCTTGTAGACCTCGTCGTCGCCGAAACTGCGGCGGATGAAGACCGTGCCGGTGCGGCGGGCGATCGGGCCCATCGGCCAGAACCCCAGATTGGCCCCGCCGATCACGTGGTTGGGCGGAAAGTCGTTGCGCGCCAGCGCGTCACCCAGCACGAACGGATCCACATAGGAGCGATGGGACGGCAGGAACACCAGCGGATATTCGCGATTGAGCCGCCGCAGCGCGCTCAATCCGGATTCATCGGCGTCGACCTTCCACGCCGAGGCGTGAACCGGCCGCATGACCTGGGTGAACAGATCCGACACCAGTCGGCTCTGGGCTGCGACCAGTTCGCGTAATCCCTTGTCCGCACGCCGATACACCTGATTGGGGTCGGCGCCGATCTCGAGCGCGATGGCGTCGAGCCGGCGCAGGAATTCCGGGGAGTCCAGGATCTCCTCGGCGACCAGCCGCGGGATCTTGTACCGGTCGCCGATCACCTCTCGTTCGGCACGTTCGAGTGCGACGGTGCCCGCTCGAACGATGGCCCGCGCCAACGATTCCGGACTGCCGGCGACCTCGGCGTGGGTGGCCCGCAATGCGCCGAGCCGAGCCGGACGCCCGGCGAGGATGACATGGCGATCGGGAGCGGCGGCCACCAGCCGCCGCTGCAGCAGACGGTGCGGGCGGCGCGGATTGCTCAGCAGAGCCAGATCGGCGAACGTGGTGCGCCGCACGCCGTCCCGTTCCGGCGGCAGCCACAGCACCCGCACCGGCAGGACCAGCGGATCGTCGCTTCGGCCGACCAGCCGGGCGGCGATCGAGCCGGAATCCATATCGATCTGGGTGACCGTCACAGTCGCGCCGAGCTCGGTGGTGGCGCCGCCGTCGGCCAGCCAGCCGCCGATCAGCTCGCGTTCGGTGCGCGTGGCCGCGTCGACCAGGACGACGACCGACCCCGGAGCGGAATCTCCTCCGCCACGTACCGGACTGCCGACCCGATCATCGAGCACCGCGCGCCTCCCGTCGGTTCGCGCTCCGGGGATCCGGGGCACTGATCCATTCAAACCCCCGGCGCGTGCCACGCGCAGGAAATCGGGATCCGAATCACCGGGAGCGGGTGCGGGAACCGCGCCGGATTCGCTTACGCGCCGGCCCGCAGTGCCTTCTTGTCGATCTTGCCCACCGCGGTCACCGGCAGGGCCGCGGCCGCGCGCAGCTCATCGGGCAGTTTGAACGCCGCCAGACCCCGATCGGTCAGGAATCGGCGGAGCGCGGGCAGACTCGGTAGTTCACCGTCGACCACCAGGAAGGCGCAGGTCCGCTCGCCCAGTTCCGGATCCGGCAGTCCGACCGCGGCCGCGTGCCGCACCGCCGGATGTGCCAGCAGATGCTCCTCGACCTCGTCACAGGCGATGTTCTCGCCGCCGCGATTGATCACATCCTTGATCCGCCCGGATACGATCAGATGCCCGCTGGGCAGCCGCCGCACCAGATCACCGCTGCGATAGAAACCGTCCGGGGTGAACGAGCGCGCGTTGTGCTCCGGGGCGCGGTAGTAGCCGCGGATGGTGTACGGGCCGCGAGTCAACAGTTCTCCTTCCTCACCGGGACCCACATCGTTACCCTCCTCGTCGACTATCCGGATCTCGTCGGCCGGGGACAGCGGACGGCCCTGGGTGCGGCAGACGATGTCCTCGTCGTCCTCGTCGCGGGTGTAGTTGAGCAGGCCCTCGGCCATGCCGAAGACCTGCTGGAGCCGTGCGCCCAGCGCGGGGCCGACCTCGCGGGCGTTGACCTCGGCCAATTTCGACCCGCCGGCCTGCAGCAGCCGCAGCGAGGACAGATCGGCCTGCTCCCATTCGGTTGCGGTGCACCATAATCGGGCCAGCGGCGGCACCACCGAGGTGAACGTCACCCGGTGCCGTTCGATCACCGCGAAGGCGTTCTCGGGGCTGGGATCATCGATCAGCGTGATGGCGGCACCGGCCCAGACACATCCGATGATGCCCGGTGAGGACAGCGTGAAGTTGTGCGCGGCCGGTAGCGTCGCCATATACACATCGTCGGGTCCGATGCCGCAGACCTCGGCGCTGGCGCGGCACAGATAGCCGTAGTCGTCATGAGTGCGGGCGATCAGTTTCGGCAGGCCGGTGGTACCGCCGGACACCAGCAGCAGGGCGATATCGGACGGATCGATATCCGGTGCGCTCACCTCCTTCGGGGCCGGGGCCATACGCGGAACCGTCGCCAGGGCTGTGAACGGGCCCGGATCGCCGAGTACCAGCACGTGCCGTAGCGCGGGTAACTCCGCGACCAGATCGGCGGCCAGTCCGGTATAGGAGAAATCACCCTGGCGATCGGCGATCAGATAGCCGACCGCCCCCGACAGCCGCGCCAGATGTTCGATCTCGGTGCGCCGATGGGCGGGCAGGGCCAGTACCGGAATGATGCCGGCGCGCAGCAGGCCGAACAGCACCGGCACGAATTCGGCGACATTGGGCAGGTGCAGCACCACCCGGTCACCCGGTGTCATCCCCAGCGTCGAGAATCCGCAGGCCCACCGATCGACCTCGGCGTCGAGTTCGGCGTAGTCGCACACGCCGTCGCCGGTGATCAGCGCGGGCCGGTCCGGATACCGGACCGCGGTGTCGCGCAGCAGGTCGGCGAGGGTTTTCCCGGTCCAGTATCCGGCTGCGCGGTAGGACTCGGCGACCTCGGCCGGAAAGGGCACGAAGCCGTCGCGGTGGTCGGATGGTGACACGGTCATGGCTGATTCCTCGCGGGGGTCGTTGGTGCCGAGATCATATCTAGGTTAGGCTAACCTCAGTCACACTCACTGTCCGGTGGTCACGCCGGATGCCGCGCGAAAGGTGACGGCGATTTCCGCACTCGATTCGACTACCGCGTCCTTCGTCCTGTCCCGGCCGCATCGCACCGTCTTCGCGACCGGGGGTGAGCGTAGTTTCCGGCGGGTGCCGGACGCGCTCGCCGCACTGCGCGATGGCAGCGCCACACATATCGTCGGCGCGCTGCCGTTCGACCCGGCCGCGCCCGCCGCGCTGTGGGCGCCGGAGGCCATCCGATTCCAGGACGGCCCCCTGTGTCCGGCCATCGCGACGCTGCCGGAATTCGAACTGGCCGAAGCTGTTCCGGAGCCAGACCGGCATCGTGAACGGGTCCGCACCGCGGTCGAGCAGATGTCGGCGCCCGGCGCCCGCCTGCGCAAAGTCGTACTCGCGCGGGCACTTCGGTTGCGGGCGGCCGAACCGGTCGTCGCCGCGGACATTTTGGACCGCTTGGTATCCGGTGATCCCGGCCGCAACGGCTTTCTGGTGGATCTCACCGACGGCGGACGTACCGGGAACCTCCTGGTCGGATCGACACCCGAGGTGCTGGTCCGCCGCGAGGGCCGCCGGGTGAGCAGCTATCCGCTCGCCGGTTCCATGCGTCGTACCACCGATCCGTACCGTGACCGGGAAATCGGTGCGGCCCTGCTGAATTCGTCGAAGAACCTGGCCGAGCACCGGTATGTGGTGGATCATGTGCGCGCGGCACTGGCCGCCGGAACCGCCGATGTCCGCGCGCCCCTGACTCCGGAACTGACCCACACTCCGGCGCTGTGGCATCTCGGGACCCCGATCACCGCCACCGCCCGGCCCGGAGTCGGTGCGCTGGAGCTGGCTGCGGCCCTGCACCCGACCCCGGCGATCTGCGGAACCCCGGCCGCCGCCGCCGCGCGGATGATCGCCGAGCTGGAGGGCGATCGCGGGTTCTACGCCGGTGCGGTCGGCTGGTGCGATGCCGAGGGCAACGGTGAGTGGATGGTGAGCATCCGTTGCGCCGAACTCGATTCCGATGGCCTCGGCCTGACCGCCTTCGCCGGCGGCGGGATCCTCGCCGAATCCGATCCGGATGACGAATTCGCGGAGACCACAACAAAATTCGAAACCATGCTGGGTGCGCTCGGACTGACGGGTGAGGCCGTGGTTTTCCGATGAAACTATCCGAGACGAACCCGGCTCCTGTCCTGATCACCGGTGCGGCCGGTGGAATCGGTGCGGCGGTCGCTCGCGGATTCGCCGACGGCACCCGCCCGCTACGACTGTGGGATCTCGACCCGGACGTTCACGAAGTCGCGGCGCGATTGCGGTTCGAGGGGATCGACGCCGAATCCGCCATCGTCGATGTGCGCGATCCGGGCGCCGTGGCGAAGGGATTCGCGCGGTCCGGCGCCCCGAGTGTGGTCGTCCACGCCGCCGGCGTGCTGCAGACCGGATCCGCGCTCACCCTCACCGCCGAGCAGTGGGAGCACTGCCTGGGCGTCAACGCCACCGGAACCATGAACGTCCTGCGCTGTGCCGCAAGGGAAATGGTGGACGTGGGCGGCGGGGCGATCGTCGCCGTATCGTCGAATGCCGCTACCACGCCGCGTGCGGATATGGCCGCCTACTGCGCCGCCAAAGCCGCGGCGACCGCCTTCGCGCGGGCGCTGGCACTCGAGGTCGCCGAATACGGGGTGCGGGTCAATATCGTCTCACCCGGCTCCACCGACACACCGATGTTGCGCGGCATGGTCGGCGCGGACACCTCCGCCGGAATGTCCGAGCGCGACCGCGCGGGGTTCATCGCCGGTGATATCGGCAAGCACCGCCTCGGCATTCCGCTGCGCCGGGTCGCGGAACCGGAGGACATCGTGGGCGCGGTGCGGTTCCTGGCCTCGGACGCGGCCCGCCACATCACCATGCACGATCTGCGCCTGGACGGCGGTGCCACGCTCGATATGTGAATTCGCCCGTCCCAGCAGCTATTTCGTCACGACAGGAGAGTGTTCCATGGCCATCGCGCCGATCGCACCGTATTCGCTCCCCGCGATGAGCCAGGTCGCCGGCAACCGCACCGGCTGGGATCCCGACGCGGACCGCGCGGTCCTGCTGATCCACGATATGCAGGAGTACTTCATCCGCGCCTACCAGCGCGACCGGGAGCCGATGCGCACCGCGCTGGCGAATATGGTGCGGCTGCGGGAACGCTGTCACGAACTGGGCATTCCGGTGGTCTACACGATGCAGCCGGGGAATCAGCATCCCTCCCGGCGTGGGCTGCTGGCCGATTTCTGGGGTGCGGGAATGACCAATGGACCCGATACCCGGGTGGTTCCGGAACTGCTGCCCACCCCCGCCGATATCCAGGTCGTGAAGTGGCGCTATTCGGCGTTCCAGCGCACCGATATGCGCGAGTTGCTGTCCTATGAGGGCCGCGATCAGCTCATCGTCACCGGTGTGTACGCCCATATGGGATGCATGCTCAGCGCCGCCGAGGCGTTCATGAACGATGTGCAACCGTTCCTGGTGCTCGACGCGACCGCCGATTTCAGCGCCGACGATCATCGCATGGCCGCCGATTATGTGGCGCGGCGCTGCGGCGTGGTGGTCGAGACCGAGGCGCTGTTGACGGCATTCCGGCACTCCCGGGCGGCGGCCCGGACCGCCATCGCGTGAATCGAGTCCCCCTCGCGATAGCGTGAATTGTGCACGGGCCCCCTCTAGACTCGACCCCGTGAGCGGTTGGGACACATCCGATATTCCGGATCAGAGTGGACGCACGATCATCGTCACCGGGGCGAACAGTGGTCTCGGTGCCGCGACGACGCGGGCGCTGGTGGCCGCCGGCGCGGAGGTGATCATGGCCTGCCGCGACGAGGTCAAGGCGCGCGCGGTCGCCGATTCCATCGGCGGCGATCGGGTGCAGGTCCGCCGGCTCGATCTGGCGGACCTGTCATCGGTGCGCGAATTCGCCGGCGGTATCGACGGCGCCGATGTGCTGATCAACAATGCCGGGGTGATGGCGGTGCCGCGGCGCCGCACCGCCGACGGTTTCGAGATGCAGTTCGGCACCAACCATCTCGGCCATTTCGCGCTGACCGGGCTGCTGCTCGACAAGATCGCCGACCGGGTGGTCACGTTGTCCAGCCTCATGCACATGATCGGCCGTATCGACCTCGCCGACCCCAACTACCAGCAGCGCAGCTATGAGCGCTGGCGCGCCTACGGCCAGTCCAAACTCGCGAATCTGATGTTCGCCCGCGAACTGCAGCGCCGGTTGGCCGCGGCCGGCTCGGCCAAGCTGTCGCTGGCGGCCCACCCCGGGTACGCGGCAACCGAACTGCAATCGCACACCGAATCCTTCATGGACACGGTGATGGTCCTGGGTAATCGACTGGTCGCGCAGTCGGCCGAGATGGGTGCCCTGCCCTCGCTGTACGCGGCCACCTCACCCGACGCCCGGCCGGGCGGCTTCT
>JAFMQT010000626.1 GCA_017354515.1 Nocardia sp.
GTGGCCGAGGCGGGCGGCGCCGCGCTGACGACCGCAGGCCGCACCATCACCATCTCCGGTCTGATCGTGCTGGTCACCCTGTCGTGCCTGGCGGTGGTGAATTCGCCGGTCTTCCGGGAGATTACGGTCGGGATCTCGGCGACGGTGGTGTGCCTGCTGATCGTCGCGCTCACCGCCCTACCGGCGCTGCTGGGGCTGCTCGGACCGCGGGTGAGCCGGTGGAGTCTGCCGAATTGGGCGATTCCCGCCGATGCCCGGCTGGGCAGTGAGACACCGCGCGGACGCTGGTCGGCATGGGCGCGGCATGTGATGGCCCGGCCGGTGCGCTACGGCGTGGCGGCGGTCGCGATCCTGGCCATCGGCCTCATCCCGCTCGGGAGCCTGCGATACGGGCTGAATCTGGGCGGCGACGCACTCGCGCACACCGATTCCGGTCGCGCGAATACCGTTCTGGCCCAGCGCTTCACACCCGGACTGTCCGGGCCGATTCAGGTGGTCGTCACCGTCGGCGGCGGCGCGGCCGCCGATCCCGGCGCGGTCTCACGCTTGACCGGCAGGTTCGCCACCGACAACCGTGTCTGGGCGCAACTGAGCCAGCAGGCCGAGGGGCGCCAAGCGCTGGTCATCGTGCCGGCAGTGGCCCCCGATTCAGCGGCGGCCATCGATCTGGTCCGGGATCTGCGGGCAGCCGGAGCCGACGCCGGCGGTATCGAGGCCTCGGTCGGCGGGCCGACGGCGCAATTTTTGGATCTGGTGCACGAGACCGAGTCCAAGACCGCCTGGGTGGTGGGCCTGGTGGTGGCGCTGTCGCTGATCTTCCTCGGGCTGGCCTTCCGCAGCGTGCTGCTGCCGATCAAGGCCGTCATCATGAACCTGCTGGTGACCGGTGCCGCGGTCGGCTTGGGAATCGCGGTGTTCCAGTGGGGGCACGGATCGTCGATCCTGCATTTCACCAGCGTCGGATATGTGCAGATCTACCTGCCGGTGACCGTCTTCTGCGTACTGTTCGGCCTGTCGATGGATTACGAGGTCTTCCTGCTAGGACGGATCCGCGAGGAATGGGAACGCGGCGATCCGGCGCTACCGGCGTCGGTGCGCAATGAGCAGGCTGTCGCCGCGGGCATCGAACACACCGCCCGGCCGATCACCGCCGCCGCGGCCATCATGGTCGTGATCCTGCTGTCCCTGCTGACCGCGGATGTGCTCGAGCTCAAGCAGTTCGGCCTGGCCATCGCCGCCGCCATCGCCGCCGACGCGCTGCTGGTCCGGCTGGTGCTGGTCCCGGCGTTCATGAAGCTGGTCGGCGGAGCCAACTGGTGGCCGGGAAGCCGCGGCGTGCGGGCCGGTACCGCCCCGGCCCCTGTAGAGAGCATGGTCCCCTGAGCGGCACCCGATCCGGCAAACTCCCTTGGACCGCAGGGTATCCCGATCATCGGCGGAGATCATCGACGCATGGCGTGATCACATTTGATCTGAGGCTTCATCCACCGACTCCTGTCCTGAGTTGGGTGGGTCCCGCAACGACGATTGTGCGCCGCATCCAGTGGCGCAAGGCGCGAACGTACGGTCCCCAGCGGGCGGGGCGGGCTGGGGCGGCAGATACAGCGCGTTCGGCATTGTCGAGGACATCTTCCAGTAGCGCGTCGTGCAGCCAGCGGAAGGCCAGCGGCCAGGTCAAGCGCGCCGGCCCTCGGGGCCGTAGCACCACCCGGTGAGTCAGGCGGGCGCAGGCGGGTTGCTGTTCGACCGGTTCGACGGTGAATTCGTGGAATCCGTCGAAACCGGCCGGTGCGGTGAAGCCGAACCGCACCCATCGCCGCGGCTGATAGCCGGTGACGGTGTACCGGATCGGTCCGTGCCCGCCGGCGGCTCCGACGGCCACCGGGCGGTCCAGTCGCATGGCAGGCCACTGCGGGGCGGCCCACAATTTGTCGTGGGGACCGGCAAGACCGTCGAGCAGATCTCCGGCCGCGTCGCAGGACACCGGCAGGACACGGCTGTGGATATTGAGGACCGGCATCGAATCACCTCGTCCAGCAGTAACTTACCGCTCTATTTTAGAGAGTACACTCTAAAATAGTGGCGAGAAGAAGGTGAGGGACATGATCGGTGACCGGTGGGGCGTGAGCGACGCCGATATCGCGCGCACGTACCCGTGTGACGACTTCGTCTCCTCCCCCGCGCTGCGGGTGTGGCGGGGTGTGCGGGTGCGGGCTCCGGCCGAGAGAGGCTGTCACGATAACCGTGTAAGAACGGGACTACTTCATTCCCAAACCTATTCTAGCACAATGGAAGTCGTCTAGGGAACAGGGCAGCAAGCGCGTTGAGCGCCACTGTCCAGTTTCGT
>JAFMQT010000054.1 GCA_017354515.1 Nocardia sp.
TCACGGTGTGCCGTGAAAGTGCGGGCCCGCTCGGCGGACTATCGGGACTTTAGTGTGAGTCCGGATAGGGGTTACTTGCTGGCTTTGTGATATGCGGCGACAACCTCGGAGGAAATGCGGCCGCGCGCGGACACGTTATAGCCGTGTTTCTTGGCCCATTCCCGGATCGCTACGGTCTGCTCGCGGTCCGCGGCCGACTTGGTCCGACTGGTGCTTCCGGCCTTCATGCGGCCGACTTTGCGGGCCTTATCGGTCCACGGCTCCAGGCTTCCCCGAAGCTTGCCGGCGTTGAGGGTCGACAGGTCTATTTCATACGCCACGCCGTCGATCGAGAACTGCACGGTCTCGTCCGCTTTGGACTTCCCGTCGTAATCATCGATGAGTGTGACGGTGACTTTCTTGGCCATGTTCGAGCCCTTTCGCACTGACACGGAGCAACTGGGATTGTCTATACCGTACCTTATTGTGTCCGGCCGGAGTGAATCCTGCGGTATTGAGCGCCGATTCCGATGGTGAAATGTTCCCGGAATGTGGAAAAGAATCACCTCCGTCGCTTTTCGGGGGTCGGACAATGGTTATCGGAATGTCTCGGGACGCGCGGCTCATTGCATACATAGCAATGGGTGCATATGATGGCGGCGATACGGAAGGAGTGCGGGTATGGGCGCCGGACACGGCCACGACTCGCCGCATGCGCACATCCCTGCGCACGCGGCGCACGACGGTGATCGGCGCTGGCTCGGCGGTGCCCTCGTGCTGATCGTGGCATTCATGGCCGCCGAAGTGGTCGTCGGTGTTGTCGCCCGATCGCTGGCACTGCTGTCCGATGCCGCGCATATGCTGACCGACGCCGCTTCGATCGCCTTGGCGCTGTGGGTCATCCGGCTCGCGGCCCGCCCCGCCACGGGGCGGATGACCTTCGGCTGGCGGCGGGTGGAGATCCTGTCCGCGCAGGCCAACGGGGTGACGCTGCTGGTGTTGTCGGTGGGACTGACCTACGAGGCGATACGCCGGCTCATCGCCCCTCCGGAGGTTACCGGTGGGCTGGTAGTCGCGACGGCGGTGGTCGGTGCGGTGATGAATGTTGTTGCGGCGTGGATGATTTCGCGGGCGAATCGGTCGAGTCTCAATGTCGAGGGTGCCTTCCAGCACGTTCTCACCGATCTCTACGGTTTCATCGCCACCGCGGTGGCCGGGGTCGTCGTGATGGTGACGGGCTTCCACCGTGCGGATGCGATTGCCACGCTCATCGTGGTAGCCCTCATGGTGCGGGCGGGCGCGGGATTGGTGCGGGCAGCGATCCGGATCTTCCTCGAGGCCGCACCGGCCGATATCGATCCGGCCGAGGTAGGCGCCGCCATGGTTGCCTGCGACGGAGTGGTCGAAGTGCACGACCTGCACATCTGGGAGATCACCTCGGGCTCGCCGGCGCTCTCGGCGCATATCTTGGTCGATCCCGGACGGGACTGTCATGCGGTGCGCGAGAATCTGGCCCGGTGGCTGGCCACCGACCGAGATATCGATCACGCGACGTTGCAGGTCGACCACGCCCGGCCCGATCTGATCGAACTCGGGGCGGGACCGGGGGCGCACTGTGAACAAGCACATGGTCCGGTTCATCGTGGGCGGGACGTCACATCCGGGACCGACCACCACCGGCACTGAATCGGACCTCGCGTGGTACCGCCGGGCAGCGAATGTGAGCACCGGTGGATACTCCAGGCGTGAGATGGATCGAGACACCCCTGACCTTCTCCGCGCTCTGGGAGCAATGGCGCTGGGATACCTCCACCGTGGTCGTCACCGGGGTACTGGCGGCCGGATACGGCTGGGCGCGTTACCGCGCGAACCGCGGCGGCACCGCTGAATCCCGGGGACGGATCTGGGTTTTCGGCGTGGTCGGACTCGGTGTCTGGCTGCTGAGCGGAATCAGTGTGGTCGGTGTCTATTCCGGCACGCTGTTCTGGGTGCGGGCGCTGCAGATCCTGCTGCTGCTCTATGTCGTACCCTTCGGCTTGGCGTCGGGCCGGCCGGTCACCGTCTTGCGTGCGGCGATGGGACCGGCCGGGCGGGATCGGCTGGACCGGATTCTCGGTTCCGGGATCGCCAGGGCGCTCACCTATCCGCTGGTGTCCTCGGCGACCGTCCTCGCCACCCCGTGGTTGCTGGTGCTCACGCCGTGGTACGAGGCGGTGCTGAGAAATCCGGTGGTAGACGCGGGGACTCGGCTCCTGCTGGTCGTGATCGGATTCGGGTACTTCTATTCCCGCCTGCAGACCGATCCGGTCCCGCATCGGTATTCCCAAGCCGTATCGCTGATGATCACGGTATTCGAGTCGCTGGCCGACGGGGTACTGGGACTGGTGCTGTGGTTCGGGCCATTGGTGGCTGCCGGCTATTACACCGAGGTGGGGCGCACCTGGGGTCCGGCGCTGCGCACCGATCAGATCATCGCGGCCGGCGTGATCTGGGTTCTCGGGGACGTACTCGGACTCCCGTATCTGCTGACGCTGATGCGGGCCTGGGCGGCCGACGAGCGACGCACCGCCGCCCGGCTGGATGCCGAACTCGATGCGGCCGAAGTCGATTCCGGCGCAATCGATTCCGCCGATACCGATTCCGGTGTGGCACCGCGGCGGAAGTCGTCGCACGCGACCGCCGCATCCCGCCGCGACACCGGTGCCGGACAGCCGGAATCAACCGGACTGTGGTGGGAGAACGATCCGGTGCTGCGCGAACGATTCCGGCGGCGTTGATCAGCGGACCGGTCAGATCTTTCGGATGACCGTGACCACCTTGCCCAGTACCTGAGCGTCATTTCCGTCGATCGGTTCGAACAACGGATTGTGCGGAATCAGCCAGACCTGGTCGCCGGTGCGTTTGAACGTCTTCACCGTCGCCTCACCGTCGATCATCGCGGCGACGATATCGCCGTTGTCGGCGACATTCTGCTGTCGCACCACGACCCAGTCGCCGTCACAGATCGCGGCGTCGACCATCGACTCACCGACCACCTTCAACAGGAACAGCGACCCCTCGCCGACCAGCTCCCGGGGGAGCGGGAAGACATCCTCGACGGCCTGTTCGGCCAGGATCGGCCCACCGGCGGCAATTCGACCGAGGACCGGGACATAGGTAGGCGTGGGGGTATCGCCGGAGTCCTCGTCCGTCACGGCGTGCAGCACCGGCGACGCGGCGGCGCGCCCGACGGTCTCGTCCAGCCCGCGGACGTCTACCGCGCGGGGGCGGTTCGGGTCGCGGCGCAGATATCCCTTCCGCTCCAGGGCGCGGAGCTGATGGGCCACCGAGGAGGTGGATGTCAGTCCGACCGCGTCGCCGATCTCGCGAATGCTGGGGGGATAGCCGCGTTCGCTGACCGACTCGCGGATCACCTCGAGTACCTTGCGCTGGCGGGCCGTGAGATCCGCACCGGCACCGGGAAATTCGGCGTCGCCGTTCGGTAACGGAGTACCGTCGCGGGAGGTGGTGCCGCGTCCGGGAACCTCGTCGGGTCCGACCACCGTTCGTTCGCTCACGCTCGCCGTCCTCCGTTCGTGGATGGGTGTGCTCCGGTGCCACGCCGAGGTGGCCGCGCGACCGGATCCGTGACTCGAATGTAGCGGGATCACGGCGAGGTTTCAAACATCTGTTCGAGATTATTCGGCGAGTCCGATGACTTCTCGGGGTGCGCGTGGTAGAAATTCGAACAGACGTTCGTAGAACATGTGAGCGAACAAGATCGTTCACGGCAGGTCAGCACCCTGGAGGTCATCAGATGCGTACCGCGGTCGAGGTATTCGGTTCGATGGGCAATCCGGTCGATGTGGTGGGCGGCCCGAGTGGCCGTCTCGCGCGCCCGGTCCGCAAACCCCGCGCCGGCGGGGACTCCCGCCGTCCCGGCGGAACCCGCCGCCCCGCCGCCGGGGTCGACTATCACCGGGTTCGTGGGGCGGGGCCGGGCTACGGGCAGCATCCGCTGCACCGCGTCGAACAGGCGCGGATCGGGTTGGTCACGTTGGCGATATCCGCGCTACTGACCGCGGTAGTGGTGGCAGGTCTGGCGTTCATCGCGCAGTCGCGGACCCCCGGTCCACCGTCGGCCACGGAGACGGTTCAGGTCCAATCCGGGGAGTCGCTGTCGCAGGTCGCCGAGCGCGTCGCGCCCGGTATTCCGGTGCGCGACACCGTATCTCGCATCGCTGAATTGAACGGCCTGGGCGGCGCCGACGTGGTCGCCGGACGGACCCTGGTGGTGCCGGCCCGATGACGCGGCCGCGTCCGCGCGCCTGCGATAGGTCGTGGTGCCGGGTCCACCCCGGCGGGTGTGGATCTCATCCGGGTATCCTGAAGATCACTCAGGACATCTGTGAGCAGCCGGGGCCCGTCGGTCGTGAGAAATCGAGGGGATCGGGTTGCTCGCGGGCCGCCGCAGGCATCGACGAAGGATCCCGGATGCATTGCCCGTACTGTCGGCACCCGGATTCGCGGGTGGTCGATTCGCGTGAGGCCGAGGAAGGCAGCGCGATCAGGCGCCGTCGCGCGTGCCCGGAGTGCGGGCGTCGGTTCACCACGGTCGAGACCGCGATTCTGTCCGTGGTCAAACGTAGTGGCGTGACCGAGCCGTTCAGCCGGGAGAAGGTTATCCGCGGTGTGCGCCGGGCCTGTCAGGGCCGAGAGGTCGACGACGACGCGCTGAACCTGCTTGCGCAGCAGGTGGAGGACGCGGTGCGGGCCAAGGGCGCCCCGGAGATTCCCAGTCACGAGGTCGGCTTGGCGATTCTCGGGCCGCTGCGCGACTTGGACGAGGTTGCGTATCTGCGCTTCGCCTCGGTGTACCGTTCCTTCACCTCGGCCGACGATTTCGAACGCGAGATCGCCGACCTGCGCCGCCATCACAACGATCGTTCGGTGGTCGCGGGCGCGGACTGATCCCGCAGCGCCCGATCGCCGCACCCCCGGCGAGAGCGCTGGATCAGCGTGCGCGGGTCCGGGGTGGTGCCGCCGCGATCGCGTCGATCGCCTTGAGGATTCGTTTGGCCGATACCGGATACGCGGTCCGGAGTTGTTGCGCGAACAGCCCGACCCGCAATTCCTGGATCATCCACCATATTTCGACGACATCGCGATCGGTGCGGCGTGGTTCGGGCAGGCGATCGAGCAGACGGGTATAGGCGGCATGCACCTGGTCGAGTTCGAGTGTGCCCCGGTGATCGCGGTCCGCCGAGGCCGGCAGCGACCGCAGTCTGGCCTCGGCCGCGCGCAGGTACCGCGGAATCTCCCGCAGCCTGGTCCGGCCGAATTCGCTGACGAATCCGGGGAAGACCAGGTCGTCGAGCTGCCGCGCCACATCATCGGCGATCTGGGGATCGGTGATCACCGGCAGCAGGGCACGAACCTTGTTGGCGGCGGCCAGAATCGGCACCACCATGGCCAGCACTGTCGCCACGGCCGCGGGGAATTGTGGTCGGACCCGTTCCACCAATCGCGTGAACTCCGCCGGATCGTAGACGGGTCCGCCGCCCGCGGCGATGAGTTCGTCCGCAGCGCAGGCCCGGCAATCTTCGACCAGGGCTTCCAGCGACCCGTACGGATTCTGGCTCAACGCGAGACGATCGGATCCGGACAATCCGTCGGTCACCGCCCGCAGTGCGGTCGGCAACTCACGCAACAGCAGCGTTCGAGTGCCCAGCCGCATGGCCGCGCGCTGTTGCGCCGGCGAGGACAGCACCCGAACCGCGACCCCGTCGCCCTCGCCGACCAGTGCCGGATATCCGGTGATGGTCTGCCCGCCGACCTCACGCCGGATGGTTCGGGGGACGGCGCCGAGCGTCTCGGAGGTCCATACCGTGGCGGGTGCTCGTTCGGCCGCTCCGGTGGCCTCGGAGACCGACTCCGATATCTGGTGTGCCAGACGGGTTCTGAGCTCGGCCAGATTCTTGCCACGGGCAATGGTCGAACCGTCGGATCCGGTGATCGCGAAGGTCATGCGCAGGTGATCGGGCAGCGCCGCGGGGTCGAGATCGCCCGGTGCGATCGGGGTCGCCGCGAGCGAACTCAGCTCCCGCGCCAGTCCGGTGCGCAGCGGTTCGGCGCGGGCAGACAATCGCGCCAGCGCGGCCGCGGCGAAGTCGGGTGCGGGAACGACGCTGCGCCGCAGCGGTTTCGGCAACGTCTTGATCAGGGCGGTAGCCAATTCCGCACGCATCCCCGGAACCAGCCAGTCGAACCCCATCGCTCGCACATGTGCCAGTTGGGCGATGGGGATGTGCAGCGTCACACCGTCGTCGGCCTGGCCGGGCTCGAACTGGTATGTGAGCGCGAAACTCAACTCTCCCTGGCGCCAGGTATCGGGATAGGCGGCCGGATCCGGTTCCGCCGCTCGCGAATTCACGACGGTGTCGGACGAGAAGTCCAGTAGCGCGGCGTCGTCGCGTTCGGCCCTGCGCCACCAGCTGTCGAAGTGGCGCACCGACACCACCTCGGCGGGGATTCGCTGATCGTAGAAATCGAACAGCACCTGGTCGTCGACCAGAATGTCGCGGCGGCGGGCCCGATGTTCGAGATCGGCCACATCGTCGAGCAGTTCCCGGTTGCGGTGGAAGAACCGATGTCGCGTCCGCCATTCGCCCTGGACGAGGGCATGCCGGATGAACAGTTCGCGCGCCTGCCGCGGATCGATCCGGCCGAAATCCACCCGGCGCTGGGTGACCAACGGTATTCCGTAGAGAGTGACGCGTTCGTAGGCCATGGCCGCACCGCGCTTGATGGACCAGTGTGGTTCGGAGTAGTTGCGTTTGACGAGTTCGCCGGCGAGCTGCTCGGCCCATTCCGGTTCGACATGCGCGGCCATGCGTCCCCACAGCCGCGAGGTCTCCACCAGTTCGGCGGCCATCACCCAGCGGGGAGGCTTCTTGGCCAGCGAGGATCCGGGGAAGATCATGAACTTGGTTCCGCGTGCGCCGAGGAATTCCCGGGATTCGGCCTCGCGCACCCCGATATGCGACAGCATGCCTGCCAGCAGGGCGCGATGGATCGCGGTGCCGTCCCACGGCAGCGACTCCGGATCATGTTGTGGGGCAATGGACTCGGCAGCCGTCCAGCCGAGGTCGCGAGTGATGGTGCGCAGTTGCCCGTGCAGGTCCTGCCATTCCCGGATCCGCAGGTAGTGCAGGAACTCGGTGCGGCACATCCGGCGGAATTGGCCGGCGGACAGCGCTGTGCGCCGGTCTCGCAGATAGTCCCAGAGGCGCAGGTAGGCCAGGAAATCCGAACCCTCCACAGTGAATCTGGCGTGTTTGGCGTCGGCGGCCTGCTGGAATTCGGCGGGGCGTTCGCGAATATCCTGAATCGACAGGGCGGCGACGATCACCAGGACTTCGCTCAGGCAGCCACCGGCCTCGCCGGCGATCAACATTCGCGCCATGCGCGGATCCACCGGCAGTTGTGCCATCTGGCGGCCGACCCGGGTCAACTCCAGCCTGGCCGCACCGTCGGTGGTGACGATGCCGGTGGATTCCGTTGTACCCGAACCGCTTCCGGTGGTCTGAGACCCGCGGCGGCGACCGCGGCGTCGCCCGGAGCCGGCCGCGGTGTGCTCAGGTGGTCCCAGCGCACCCAATTCCAGCAGCAACGCGATGCCGTCGCGAATGGCCCGGCGGTCCGGTGGTTCCACGAACGGGAAGCTTTCGATATCGCCCAGGCCCAGCGCGGTCATCTGCAGGATGACGGCCGCCAGATTGGTGCGCAGGATCTCCGGTTCGGTGAAGGCCGGGCGGGTATCGAAATCGTCCTCGGAGTACAGGCGGATACAGATGCCGTCCGCGACTCGGCCGCATCGTCCCGAACGCTGCCGGGCAGATGCCTGCGAGATGGGTTCGATCGGCAGTCGCTGCACCTTGGTGCGCATCGAATAGCGGGAGATCCGCGCGTTGCCCGGATCCACGACATACCGGATTCCCGGTACGGTCAGCGAGGTTTCGGCGACGTTGGTGGCCAGCACGACGCGGCGGCCGGTGTGCGGCTGGAATACCCGATGCTGTTCGGCCGCCGACAACCGGGCGTAGAGCGGAACGATCTCGGTCCGCGGCAGTTTCAGATCGCGCAGACTGTCGGCGGTATCACGGATTTCGCGTTCACCGGACAGGAACACCAGCACATCGCCATCGCCTTCGGCGAGCAGTTCACCGACCGCGTCGCCGATGGCGTCGGTCCGATCGCGAGCCTGCTCGTCGCGGCCCGGGCGCCGCGTGGGCGTAGAGGTTCGTACGGCGGGCTCGGAGTCGTCGAACTCGTCCTCCTCGTTCGGGTGCCCGCCGATCGGGCGGTACCGGATCTGCACCGGATACGAGCGCCCGGACACCTCGACGATCGGCGCGGGATCGCCGTCGGCGTCGCTGAAGTGCCGCGCGAACAATTCCGGATCGATGGTCGCCGAGGTGATGATCACCTTCAGATCGGGACGCCGGGGCAGCAGTGATTTCAGATAACCCAGCAGGAAGTCGATATTGAGGCTGCGCTCGTGCGCCTCGTCGATGATGATCGTGTCGTAGCGCCGCAGCAGCCGATCGCGCTGGATCTCGGCGAGCAGGATGCCATCGGTCATCAGTTTCACAAGCGTGCGATCGGAGGCCTGATCGGTGAAGCGCACGGTATAGCCGACCACATCGCCGAGTTCGGTGCTCAACTCCGCGGCGATGCGTTCGGCGACGGTGCGCGCGGCCAGCCGGCGTGGCTGGGTGTGGCCGATGGTGCCGCGAATACCGCGTCCGAGTTCCAGGCAGATCTTGGGGATCTGCGTGGTCTTGCCGGAACCGGTCTCACCGGCGATGATCACGACCTGATTCGCGGCGATCGCCGCGGCGATATCCTCGCGGCGGGCCGAGACCGGCAACTGTGCGGGATACTCGATCGCCGGAACGGCCGAGCGGCGGGCCTGGATACGGGCCTCGGCGGCGCCGATCTCCCGCTCGATGCGGGGGAGCCGGGTCTGATCGCCGCGCACACTGTCCAGACGTCTGCGTAACCGGTGTTCGTCGGCGATGGAGAGTTCGGCCAGCCGGGCGCGAAGTTCCCGGGTGGTGGCGGAAGAAGCGGTCATTGCGCTGCCCAGCGTATCGAAGCCCGCAGGTAGTCTGGCGGCGCGGGCGAGCGGTATGCCCGATCTGGAGCGTAAGCGGGAACGAGGAGTCGGCGATGGGCGCGTTGTGGCACGGATTCGCGGATATGGGCGCGGTGGAACGCCGGGGCGCGTTCGCGGTGGCCCGCGGCGAGGGCGCGTATATCTGGGACGAGGCGGGCCGGCGTTATCTGGACGCCACCGCCGGACTGTGGTTCACCAATGTCGGCCACGGCCGTCGTGAGATCGCCGACGCTGTCGCGCAACAGCTTTCGACCCTCGCGCACTACTCTAATTTCGGCGATCTGACCTCGCCGGTGACTCAGCGGCTGGCCGAGCGGCTCGCCGAGATCGCCCCGGTTCCCGGCAGCAAGATCATGTTCACCTCGGGTGGTTCGGACTCGGTGGACACCGCCGCCAAACTGGCCCGCCGCTACTGGCAGGAGGCCGGCCGCCCGGACAAGACGCTGCTGGTCGGCCGCAGTAACGCCTATCACGGAATGCATATCGCCGGTACCGCGCTGGCGGGCATCCCGGTCAACCACGACGGCTACGGCTCGCTGATGAGCGATACCCGCACCGTGGACTTCGATCGGGCCGCCGCGCTGACCGCGCTCATCGACGAGGTCGGCGCCGAGCGCATCGCGGCATTCTTCTGCGAGCCCATCATCGGCGCCGGTGGGATCTATCCGCCGCCCGAGGGATATCTGGCCGAGGTGCGCCGGATCTGCCGCGAGAACGACATCCTGTTCGTCGCCGACGAGGTGGTCACCGGATTCGGCCGGATCGGCGGCGCCTGGTTCGCCTCCTCCCGTTTCGGCCTGGAACCGGATCTGATGACCACCGCCAAGGGACTCACCTCCGGATATCTTCCGATGGGCGCGGTTTTCGCCGCGCCGCGGGTAGCCGAACCGTTCTTCGGCGGGGGAGTGTGGTTCCGGCACGGCTACACCTACGGCGGCCATGCCGGTGCGGCCGCCGCGGCAATGGCCAATCTGGACATCATCGAGGCCGAGAACCTGCTCGACGCCAGCAAGAATCTGGAAGCGCTGCTGCATGAGCACCTGGCGCCGCTGGCCGCCCATCCGCGGGTTTCGGAGGTCCGGAGCGGACTGGGCGCGGTCGCGGCGGTCCAGCTGGCCGACCCGTCCGAAGGGCCGGCGATGGTCGACGCGTTGCGCGCCGAGGGGGTGTCGGGACGGGCGGCCGGTCAGGGCGCGTTGCAGATCTCGCCGGCCTTCGTGATCACCGGCGAGCAGGTCGCCGAGCTGGCCGCCGCGATCGGCCGGGCGCTGGGCTAGCCGCATTCACCGCGCCGTCCGCGTCGCCGGATGCGACCATGGCACAGTGCCGGCATCGCGACGAAAGGCGGTGGGGTGTGGGATCTTTCGGGTTCGGGGACGCGATCCTGCGCTGGGCCGTGGCCGCGGCATTCGTCGCCACGGCCGCCCTGGTGCTGTTCGGGCAACGCCGGCGGTACGCGAGCGGATATCCGGCGCGCTGGTGTGATCCCGAAGCCGATGCCGCACACCTGCTGATGTGCCTGGTCATGGTGGTGATGCTGCTGTTCCCGGCCGCCGTGTTCGCGGTCCGCGGTGTGCTCATCGCGATGGCGGTGGTGTACGCCGGACTGATCGTGACCAGGCCCGCGACACGGCGGGGATTTCCGGTGGTGGGGTATCACTTGGCCGCGGTCGCGGCGATGCTGTGGGTGATGTCGGGCGATGGCCACGGCATGGGACCGATGAGCGGTATGGAATCGGCCTCCGGCGCACCGGTCGTTCCGGTATCCGGGGTCGCGGTGGCGGTCATTGCCGCGCTGTTCGTCCTGGACGCGATCACACTCATGCTTCCGCGCACCAGAAATGGCCGGTGGCACGGTAATTCGTCGCCGGTCGGCGTGCTGCCCGCACTGCCGCACGTCGTGATGGATCTGGGGACGGCGTACATGCTGATCGCCGCGATCGTGGGATGACCAGCACCACGGGACCGATCAGATCACCATTGGTTTCTCGGCGGCGACCCGGCCGCCCAGCCGTACCCACCCGTCGGAGTCCCATTCGGTGAACAGCTGCGATCCCGTCCCCTGCGTGATGATCAGACCGCGCCGCAGTTTCGCGGTGAGGCCGATGGCGGCCGAACCCGTCGCCTGATCCTCGGCGATTCCCATGTCGGGGGCGAACATTCGGGCTCGCATCGCGCCGCGGGTCTCGTCGGTCCATGACCAGATGTAATGCTGACCGCCGGTGAATTGGCGGGGGTCGACGGTGGTGAACAGCTCGGGGTCGGCGAACTCCTCGAAGCTGAACTCCGGCGCCCATTCGGCCCGAGAGCGGATCCACACCAAACCGTCCTCGAGGATCTGGACCTCGACCGGACCGGCAGGGACATCGATGATCTTGACCGGGTGCCCCTGGTCGGCCAGCCACCACGCGACCCCGAGGACCGGATAGCCGGCGAAACCCACTTCCAGGGCCGGGGTGTGGATCCTCATGCGAACCCGCCCCGAGGCGGGCTCGTCCAGTACGGCCGTGGCGTGCAGTCCCGTCAGGGCCGCCATCGTCGCGGGATCTCGCTCACCCAGCACGTTGCTGGGAACGATGCCCAGCGTATTTCCGAAACGCCCGGCGGCGTCGGTGCATACCCGCACGATCTCGACCCGAGTGGCCTCGCTGTCGGCTGTGCTCATACTGTCTCAGCGTACCGTCGGCAAACCACGCGGGTGGGAGATGGGCGGTCAGCGCGCGATGCCCGCCCCGGAACCGGGGCGGGCATCGGCACGCCGGTCCGACTCGGACCGTGTGCGGTAAGGCTCAGACCGCCGCGGTTCCGCTCAGCGCTTCCGTGGACTGGACCGCCTGGCTCACACCCGCGACGATGGCGGCCGCGCGCAGCGCCTCGAAGATCGCCTCGCGCGAGACACCGGCCGCACGAAGAGTGTTCTCGTGCGCCTCCAGACAGTGCTGGCAGCCGTTGATCGAGGACACCGCGAAGGACCACAGTTCGAAGTCGGCCTTCTCGACACCGGGATTGCCGATGATCTGCATCCGCAGCCCTGCGCGCAGATCGTCGTAGCGACCCTCCAGGAATGCCTTGCCCCGGTAGAACACGTTGTTCATACCCATGATCGATGCGGCGCCCAGAGCGGCGTTGTAGGCCTCCGCGGACAGTGTGTCCGCGGCCTCCTCGCCGATCTCACGCAGTGTGGTGGCCGAGCGGCCGGCGGCCGCGGCGGCCAACAGGGTGCCCCACAGTTGCTGTTCGGTCAGGACCGTCGAGCGCGCGATGGACGACAGATTGAGCTTGAGGTCCTTCGCGTACTCGGGCAGTGAGTTCTTCAGGTTGTCGACGGACACGTACGGAACTCCTTTCTCGCCGAGGGAGGTTCGGCGATCAGACGCTGGCGGACAGCAGTTCGCCGGCGTCGAGGGTCGGGTCGCCCTTCTTCCAGTTGCAGGCGCACAGCTCGTCGGACTGCAGGGCGTCGAGGACACGCAGTACCTCGTCGACGTTACGGCCGACCGAACCGGCGGTCACCGACACGAACTGGATCTCGTTGTTCGGGTCGACGATGAAGGTCGCGCGGTCGGCGACGCCGTCGGCGTTGAGCACACCGGTGGCCGAGGTGAGTTCGCGCTTGAGGTCGCTCAGCATCGGGAACGGGAGGGTTTTGAGGTCCTCGTGCTGGGCACGCCACTGGAAGTGCACGAACTCGTTGTCCACCGAGGCGCCGAGCACCTGGGCGTCACGGTCGGCGAACTCGTCGTTGAGCTTGCCGAAGGCGGCGATCTCGGTCGGGCAGACGAAGGTGAAGTCCTTGGGCCAGAAGAAGATGATGCGCCACTTGCCGGCGTAGTCGTCGCTCGAGACCTGGGTGAAGTAGTCGTCGGGCTGCTGCGCGTTCACCTTCGACAGATCGCCGCCGATCACCGCGGTCAGGTTGTATGCGGGGAACTGGTCGCCGATGGTCAGCAGAGCCATGGTGTCTCCTCTTACGTAGTGGTTGTGTCGACTTCGTAGTGGTTGTGTCGATCAGGGTCGCCGTTGCCGATCTTGCCGAAAAGCCCTGAAAAGGTAAAGCCGATCAGTTCGACTACACTAATAGGTGTGACTGATCAGACTTATCAGCCCACCCTGTCGCAGCTGCGTGCGTTCGTCGCGGTGGCCGAATATCGGCATTTCGGAACCGCCGCCGCACATCTGAGAGTGAGCCAACCGACACTGTCGCAGTCGCTGGCATCGCTGGAGAACGGGCTGGGGATTCAGCTCATCGAGCGCAGTACGCGACGGGTTCTGGTGACGGCCGCGGGTACCCGGCTGCTGCCGCAGGCGATGGCGACGCTCGAGGCCGCGGATCGATTCGTCGCCAGTGCCGGCGGCGACGGGCTCACCGGTACCGTGCGGATGGGAATCATTCCGACGGTCGCACCGTACGTGCTGCCTGCCCTGCTGCCGGAGTTGCGGCGCCGGCTGCCCGGTTTGGTTCCGCACGTCATCGAGGATCGCACCGCGCGACTGCTGGAAGGTCTGCGCACCGGAATCCTCGACATCGCGCTCATGGCGTTGCCGTCCGAGGCCTCCGGGATGATCGAGATCCCGCTCTACACCGAGGAATTCGTGCTGGTGACCCCGCGCGGTCACGAACTGGCCGGCCGCCGCGACATCGAGCCCGCGGCGCTGGACGGACTGCCCCTGCTGCTGCTGGACGAGGGGCACTGCCTGCGCGACCAGACTCTGGACCTGTGCCGGTCCCGGGAGGTGCGGCCCGGGCACGTGGGTGACACCCGTGCCGCGTCGCTCACCACCGTGGTCCAGTGCGTCGGCGGCGGCCTCGGGGTCACGCTGATCCCGGAGATGGCGGTCGCGGCCGAAACCTCCCGTGGCACATTGGATATCGCGCGCTTCACCGCCCCCGCGCCCGGGCGCGCGATCGGCCTGGTGCATCGCGGTTCGACCGGGCGGGGCGAGGATTACCAGGCGCTCGCCGACATCATCCGGGAGCAACGCCCGAGAAGCTGAGATCTCCGGGCCGCGGGCCCCGATTGACCGGGCGAATATGGTCTGGAACGCTCGGCACGTGCGGATTCATCACCTCAACTGCGGCACCATGGCTCTGGGCATGGTGGACCACTGCCTGCTCATCGAGACCAGGACCGGGCTGGTACTGGTGGACACCGGATTCGGGCTCGACAGTGTGCGCGACCCGGCCCGGATGGTGGGTCCAACACGCCGGATGCTGGGGATCCGGCCGGTCGAATTCCAGACCGCGATCCGGCAGATCCAGGGCCTGGGCTATGACCCGGCCGATGTCCGGCACATCATCCTCACCCATCTCGATTTCGATCACGCCGGCGGTCTCGCCGATTTCCCCGCCGCGACGGTCCATGTGCACGGGCCGGAATTCCGTGCCGCCACCGCCGGCCGCACGCCGATCGAACGCGCGCGCTATCGCGCCGCGCAGTGGGCGCACGGCCCGCGCTGGATGGTCAACGAACTCGACGGCACCGAGGAGTGGTTCGGGTTCCGGGCCGTGCGCGAATTGCCGGGCGTGGACGCGCCGATCCTGGTGATTCCGCTGCCCGGGCACACCCGGGGACATGTCGGGGTCGCGGTGGACACCGGTTCCGGGTGGTTACTGCACGCCGGTGACGCCTTCTATGTCGCGAGCGAGATCGATCCGGAACGGCCGAAGACACCACCTCTGTGGTGGACCTTCGAGTTCAACGCGGTCGTGCGCGGCGCCTACCACGACAATCGGCGGCGACTGGTGGAACTGGGACGCGACCACGGCCGGGAGATCACGATCGTCAACTCGCACGATCCGGACATATTCGCGCGGATGACCGCCAAAACGGTGCGTGCGGCCGGGCACGGTGAGGTGCTCTGAATACTGTCCGGAATACGCCGGTGGTATGTGATGCAAATCACGTTTACCCCGGTGTGGGTCGCCGGGTTCGTATTCGGCACAGTGGAGGCATGCGAATGGGGTGTGCGAGGAGTAATCAGCGGCCGGGACCGGTCGATCGGCGGGGCCCAGCCGTGTGCGGTGCACCGGAGGCGCGCGCGGGCCGGAGCGGCCGGTGAGCGC
>JAFMQT010000627.1 GCA_017354515.1 Nocardia sp.
ATTCGGTGCTCGTCTCACTTTTGGGCGCTCGCCCGCGTAAACGGGATCCGGGTGCGAACCGGAGGTCGGGTTCGTCGGTACGCACCTCGACCACCAGTTCGCCGCGCACGCCATGAGATTTTACGACGCGGCCGACTACCAGGTCCATCTACTGATCGGTGTCGACCACGTCGACCCGGATACCCCGGCCGCCGATTCCGGCGACCAGGGTGCGCAGCGCGGTCGCGGTACGACCGCCGCGACCGATCACCTTGCCCAGATCATCGGGATGTACGTGAACCTCGACGGTCCGGCCCCGCCGTCCGGTGATCAGATCGACTCGCACATCCTCGGGATTGGAGACGATCCCGCGCACCAGATGCTCGACGGCATCGGCGACAACCGCACTCATCAGTCAGCGGCCTCGGTCTTGGCGTCAGCCTCGGTCTTGGCGTCAGCCTGGTTCTCGGCCTCAGCCTCGGTCTTGCTCTCGGCCTCACCGTCACCCTCGGCGGCCTTGGCCTTCTTCTTCTTGGGGGTGACGGCCTCGGCGACCGGCTCGTTGTCGGCGGCTGCCAGCGCGGCGTTGAACAGGTCCAGCTTGCTGGGCTTGGCTTCCTTGACCTTCAGGGTGCCCTCGGCACCCGGCAGGCCCTTGAACTTCTGCCAGTCGCCGGTGATCTCCAGGATCCGCTTGACCGGCTCGGTGGGCTGCGCACCGACGCCCAGCCAGTACTGCACCCGCTCGGAATCGACCTCGATCAGCGAGGGCTCTTCCTTGGGGTGGTACTTGCCGACGTTCTCGATCGCCCGGCCGTCGCGGCGGGTGCGCGCGTCGGCGACGATGATGCGGTACTGGGGGTTGCGGATCTTGCCCAGACGGGTCAGCTTGATCTTGACAGCCATGGCTGTGTAATTCGCCTTTCGATGGCGGCCGCCTCGGGCGGCCTGAGTGGTCACGGCGCAATTCAGCGGCCCACACGGGGGCGGGCCCGGTTTTGCGTTGAGTGTGTGACCGCCGCGCGGTACGTAACCGGAGACGGGCTGACACTGTCCCCGATACGCGACAGCGAATATCCGACTGCCGACGAGGACGGTCGTTCATTGTGCCAGACCGTTCCGTGCCAGGAGAAATCGCCCCGGTCCGGCCCGGTTCAGCGATGACCGGTGACCGGATCGCGCCCGGCGAAGACCCGTCCGCGCAGCACCACATGAGCCGGAGCCCGCACCACCGCCGCACTCAGGCGCGGATCGTTGCGGTAGACCAGGAAGTCGGCGCGCGCGCCCTCCTCGATCGCATCCCGGCCCAGCCATTTCCGCGCACCCCACGACGAGGCACCCAGCGCGTCGTGGCGGCTCAACCCGGCTCCGGCCAGGGCCTCGATCTCGTCGGCGATCCGCCCGTGCGTGATGGACCCGCCGGCATCGGTGCCGGTGTAGATCGGGATGCCCGCGGCGTGCGCATCGGCCACGGTATCGCGCACCCGCCGGTGCAGATCGCGCATATGCGCGGCGTAGGTCGGGTATTTGGTCGCGCCGTCGGCGATTTCGGGGAAGGTGTCGATATTGATCAGGGTCGGGACCAGCGCGGTGCCGCGTTCGGCCATCATGGCGATGGTGTCGCCGGTCAGTCCGGTGCCGTGTTCGATGCAGTCGATTCCGGCCCCGATCAGCCCCGGCAGCGCGTCCTCGCCGAAGACGTGCGCGGTGACCCGGGCGCCCTCGCGATGCGCGGCGTCGATGGCCTCGCGCAGGATGCCATCGCTCCACAGCGGGGACAGATCCCCCACCGAGCGATCGATCCAGTCACCCACGATCTTGACCCAGCCGTCGCCGAATCGCGCCTGCTCGGCCACGATCTCGGGCAGATCGCGTTCATCGTCGAGTTCGATACCCAGTTCCCGGATATAGCGTTTGGGCCGGGCGATATGACGGCCCGCGCGAATGATCTCGGGCAGTTCGTGATGGTCGTCGATGAACCGGGTGTCGATGGGCGATCCGGCATCGCGCAACAGCAGCGCACCCGCGTCCCGCTCCACCTCGGCCTGTGCCAGCGCACCCTCGCGATCCTCGTTGCCGCCGCCGTAGCGGATTCCGACATGGCAGTGCGCGTCGACCAGACCGGGCACGATCCACCCTGTGTCACACAGGGTTTCGGCATCGCGCACCGGTTCGAAGGTGATGATTCCGTCATGGACCCACAGGTCGCGCACCTCGTCACCGGGGAGCACCACACCGCGCAGATGTAATCGCATACCGCCTCCCGCACCACGTCGCCGGACCGGACTCGGCCGTCTCGCCACGGCCTCGACCTCAACCTACCGTCGGCGGCGCGGTGCGGTCATGACATGAACCGGTCAGTTCT
>JAFMQT010000628.1 GCA_017354515.1 Nocardia sp.
TCGGCGGCGTCGGGGACACCGAAGACGGCGCAGTCGGCGACCGCGGGATGGTCGTAGAGCACGGATTCGATTTCGGCGGGGGCGACCTGGAAGCCGCGGACCTTGATCATCTCCTTGACCCGGTCGGTGATCCGCACCCAGCCGCCGGAGTCGATGGTGCCGACATCGCCGGTGCGGTACCAGCCCTCGACCATCGATCCGGCATTGGCCGCATCCGGGAGGTATCCGCTCATCAAGGACGGGGATCGGGCCTGGATCTCACCGATCTCCCCCGGCCCCAAGGGTTTTCCGTCGTCTAGCGACACCGTGCGCAGGCGCACGCCGGGCGCGGCGCGGCCGACCGTGTCCAGTCTCGGGGCATCGACGGGGTTGCACGCGAGCACCGGCAGCTCGGTGGCGCCGTAGGCCGGCAGCCACCGCACTCCGGTGCGCCGGGTGACGGTTTCGGCCACACTCACCGTGACCGGTGTGGCGCCCCACATGATGTAGCGCAGCGAGGACAGGTCGAACGATTCCAGCTTCGGATGGTGTGCGATGGCCAGCGCGATCGGCGCGACCGCCATTTCCACGGTGATCCGGTCGGATTCGATGCTGTGCAGCATGGTGTCCAGGTCGAACCGCTTGTGCAGGCGCATCCACACGCCCACCTTCAGCGCGGTGACGATATTGAGCAGGCCCAGGATGTGCGAGGGCGGGGTCAGGATCTGGATGCGGTCGGCGGGCGTCAGCTGCAGAACGTCGATCCAGTCCCGCACCGCGGCGGCCAGTGAGGCGTGCGTATGGCGTACGGCTTTGGGCATGCCCGTGGTGCCGGAACTGAACACCAGGACGGCATCGGCGGCCGGGTCCGGTGCGGCGAAATGGCGATCGCCGAGGGTGATCGGATCGTCCAGACTCCGCATGGGCATCAGCCCGGCCAGCACCGGGTGATCACCGACGGCGAGCGCCGGTTCGGTGACCGCGAGCGCGTGCTGGACCTCCGCGGTGCGCCAGGCAGGACTCAGCAGCACCACCGCCGCGCCCAGTTTCCACGCGGCCAGCACCGCGATGACGAATTCGGGCCGATTGGACGACATCACCGCGATCCGTGTCCCGGCGGTGGCACCGCGTTCGGCCAGGTCGGCAGCCAGCCCGCCGGCCAGCTCATCGAGCTGCGACGGGGAATATTCCCGATCGTCGAAGACGATCGCCGTCGGCTCGGTCATGAGAAAATCCCATCTCGTTCGAGAGAACGCTATTCTCTTTGTATAAGAATCTTCATACCAGGAGAGGCGTTCCATGGCGAGTCCCCCGATGTTCCGGCCCGCGACCGTGACCCGGATCGTGAAGGAGTGCGCTGACGCGCGCACCTTCGTGCTGGCCCCGCACGATGGGCCACTCGACTATCGCGCCGGACAGTTCTGCACCTTCCGCGTCCGGGTGAACGGTACCGACCTGTATCGCTCGTACTCGATGTCGAGTGCGCCGGAAACCGATTCCGAGCTCATGACCACCGTCAAGCGCGTACCGGGCGGCCAGGTCTCGAACTGGTTGCTGGACAACGTCTCCGAGGGCGACCACCTGGATATGGGCCGCCCCGCCGGTAAGTTCTGCCTGCGCGAAACCGATGTCCCGCTGCTGGGTTTCAGCGGCGGCAGCGGCATCACTCCGGTGCTGTCGCTGGCCAAGAGCGCTCTGGCCACCACCGATCGGCGGGTGCGGCTGCTGTGCGCGGACCGCGACGCCGATTCGGTCATCTTCGGCACACTGCTGCAGGATCTGGTGCGCCGGTATCCGGACCGGCTCACGGTGATCCGGCATCTGGACTCCGACCGCGGATTCCTCGACCCCGAGGCCATCCGCGCGTTCGTGGACTCCGACGGCACGGCCGACAGCTATATCTGCGGTCCGGAGAAGTTCATGGAGATGGTGGAGACCGCCCTGCCCGGGCCGGGCGCGATCTTCAGTGAACGCTTCGGTGCACCGGCTCCGGTCCTCGACGGCTCCGGTGACTCGGTCGAGGAGGCCGCCGACAGTGTGCGCACGGCCGGCACCACCGCGCCGGAGCCGGCCGCGACGGAGACCGGAAAGATCACCATCCACCTCAATCGCAAGAAGGTGACCGTCGACCGCAAACCCGGAGAAACGCTGCTCGAGAGCGCCCGGCGTGCCGGCCTCACCCCGCCGTTCTCCTGCGAATCGGGCAACTGCGCCACCTGCATGGCCAAACTCAGCACGGGCACGGCCACCATGCGCGTCAACGACGCCCTCTTCGAGGACGAGATCGCGGAAGGCTACGTGCTGACCTGCCAGGCCGTCCCCGACACCGACAACACCGTCGTGCACTACGAATGAGCCGCGTGAC
>JAFMQT010000629.1 GCA_017354515.1 Nocardia sp.
GAAGCGGTTACTCGGCGCGGCCGTCGCCGATGTGCAGGCCATGGCCGGGGCGCTGACCAACTATCTGCTCGCCTCCCAGAGTGATCCGGAAGAGCTCTACAAGGTCGGTCTGGGATCGGTGCGGTTCCTGCACGCCGCGGGCGATCTGATCATCGGCTGGCGGCTGCTGGGCCAGGCGCAGATCGCCTCGGCCGCACTCGCCGGACAGCCGTCGGAAAAGGATCGACTGTTCTACACCGGAAAGGTCACTGTCGCATCGTGGTTCGCCAAGAATCAGCTGCCATTGCTGAGCGGGGTTCGGGCAGTCCTGGAGAACCTCGACAACGACATCATGAAGCTGCCGGAGGCGGCCTTCTGATCAGGTAGACCGCTTCGTCACCGCACGGCCGGCCGGAAATCCCGGCCGGCCGTTGCCAATTCGTGTCCGCATCGCTCGCGGGTCGACCAGGGAGCGGGTACAACAGTGCCCATGGTGTTCCCGATCGCCTTCGGCTGGATCCAGATCGTGTTGGTCGTTCTGTTCGTGCTGGCACTGGCACTGCTGGTCACCGGCGGGCTGCGTGTACGCAAACACGGGTGGGGCACGCTGATCCGGCGCGGCGGCACCGGAGTGGTGGTGCTGGTACTTGCCGCCGGCCTGCTGTGGGTGGTCACCCTGCTGCAGACCTATCTCGGACTGAGCGGTGAGGTCAAGGCCGCGCACCTGGTCGCGACTTCGGTCGCCGGCAGCGAGCACACCCTCGACGTACAGCTCACCCTCTACGGCGACCGCGACCATCCGCAAACCACGCAGAAGTACCGGGTCGAGGGCGATCTGTGGGCGCTACAGGGCGATATCGTCGAATTGGAACCGTGGGTGAACGCCCTGGGCTTCCACTCGGGCTACAAGCTGACCCGCCTGTTCGGGCAGCGGCTCGATGGCGTCGCGGTGCGGCAGAATCAGACCATGCTGAACGGAGGGGACGGCGACTTCTTCACCGATATGCGCCAGAAGCACTGGACCACCCGGCCTTTCATCCGGTCCGCCTACGGCAACGCGGTGATCAATATGCCCGGCAGCTACGACGTCTACGTCTCCCGCGACGCCATCAAGACACGACAGAGCTGAACGCCGCGCTGAATTGGGCGAATACCGGCGCGTGATCGCTGGCGCCCTTACCTTTTCGCTCCTCGCGATCGACCCCGGCGTCGGTCGCCACAGTGCGCAATGCGGGTGAGGCAAGGATGAAATCGATGCGCATGCCCTCTTTCCTGGGAAACCGGAGCTGGGTGTAGTCCCAGTACGTGTACACCCCGGGGCCGGGAGCGAAGGGGCGCATCACATCACTGAACCCGGCGGACAGCATCGCCTCGAACGCCTCGCGCTCGGGTTCGGAGGTGTGGGTCTTACCGGCGAAGAACTCCGGCGACCACACATCGTCATCGGTCGGGGCGATATTCCAGTCCCCGCACAGTGCGATCCGCGCCCGCGGATCCTGCTCGAGCCAAGTCCCGGCGCAATCGCGCAGCGCGGCAAGCCATTCGAGCTTGTACGCGTAGTGCGGATCGTCGAGCGCGCGCCCGTTGGGCACATACAGACTCCACACCCGCACGCCGTCGCAGGTCGCGCCGATGGCCCGGGCCTCGACCACCGGATGGCTCAGCAGCGAGGTGTCGGCGTCCTTGTCGAATCCGGGCTGGCCGGGAAAGGCGATCTGCACATCCTCGATTCCCACCCGGGAGGCGATCGCCACCCCGTTCCACTGGTTGAATCCGGTGTGCACCACCTCGTACCCGGCCGCTTCGAACCGTTCGGCGGGGAACTGCTCGTCCTTGCACTTGGTTTCCTGAATCGCCAGCACATCGATGTCGGCGCGGTCCAGCCATGCCAGGACCCGGTCCACTCGGGTCCGGATCGAGTTCACATTCCAGGTCGCAAGGCGCATGAACCGAGACTAGATGGCCAGGCCGCACGCCGAAAATCCGTTGGCCCGCCCGAGCACGTAACCTCGGATGGGTGGAACTGCTGCCGTTACCGGAACCGGGTGCGACGCCGGCCCGGGTGCTCACCATCGCCGGTACCGACTCCGGCGGCGGCGCGGGAATTCAGGCCGATGCACGCACCATGGCCCTGCTCGGGGTGCACGCCTGTGTGGCGGTGGCCGCGGTGACGGTGCAGAACTCGGTGGGGGTCAGCGGCTTTCACGAGATTCCGCCGGAGATCGTGGCCGATCAGGTGCGGACGGTGACCGGTGATATCGGCGTGGGCGCGGCCAAGACCGGAATGCTCGCCTCCACCGCGATCATCGAGGCCGTGGCCGGGGTATGCGACGAGGTCGGAATCGGTCGCGACGGGAGCGT
>JAFMQT010000271.1 GCA_017354515.1 Nocardia sp.
AACACTGACAAATCTCTCGGACACCGTATCGAATATCGCACGGGGACGGGATATGCCGTGTCATCGCCGCCTGATGGGGTGGCCTGCGTGGTGACGCTGCGCTACCGCCTTCGGCCACGTTCCATCAGGCGGTGTCATCCCGCGGCGGATCAGTGCCGGGTCCAGTCCGGCTGCGCGAAATCGGCGACCCTGGCCTGGTCGTGGGGCAGGTCCAGCAGCACCACCGCCCGGAACTGCCACAGCATCGCACCGGTGGGTGCGTGGATGGTCATCTTGGGGCCGAGCCGCATCTGCAGCAGGCCCGAACCGACCTCCGGGGTTTCGGGACCGGGTTCGGTGCCCATCCTGGCGTCGGACGCGTGCACCCAATGGGGGACGTCGTCCTCGGCCAGCCGGGCCAGGGTGACCCGGTGGACGGAGAAGACCTCGTCCGGATTGGGCCGCAGGCGGTCCGTGCCGTCGAGAGTCACAACGATCGGGGTGATCGAGAATCCGGAGGTCGCCGGGAAATCGTCGAGGGTGCCCAGGACATCCTCGGGTTCGGCCTCGAGCCCCAGTTCCTCGTGCAGTTCGCGCAGCGCGGTCCGGTCGGCGGTTTCCCCGGGCTCCATCCGGCCGCCCGGCAGCGCCCACTGTCCGGCGTTGCGCCCGTGGTAGGCCCGCTTCATGACGATCACCGACGGTGGTTCATCTGCCTCGCGCACCACGCACAATGCCACCGCCGCCCGTCGCATACCGGGGGAGTCGGGGACCGCGATGCGCGGAAACCGGTCCAGCCGGGCCCGTGCCATGACACGGAACTCATCGAGGTCATCGGGAAGGTCGAGCGTGGTACCCATGATTCGATCTTGCACCACGGCCCGGATCCGGGCGGGCGGATCGGATATCGGCTCGGCGCCTCACACTCTGCTGGCCGCCGAGAAGGTGACCGAGGGCAGGGTGGTGGTGAGGCGTACGCGGGTGCCGTCGTCGTCGTGTTCGATATCGACCTCGCTGGTCAAGGCACGCATCATCGCCAGACCGCGGCCCCGGGTGCCGGGATCGGCCGGTTGTGGCCGCCAGACGCCGTTGTCGACCACATCGATGGTGACCCGGCCGCGCGCGCATTCGGCGGTCACCACGACCCCGCCACAGGAACCGGGTGGATAGGCGTGCTCGATGCTGTTGGTACACGCCTCATTGGCCGCCGACACCAGATCCGCGGCGAGTTCGTCATCGACGGCGGCCGCGGCCAGCCAGGAGGTCAGTTCGCGGCGTAGCGGAGCCAGGCGCAGCGGTTCGGCCGGAATGTCCATCCGCAGCGGTGACGGCGGCTGGCGGTAGACCACCATGGCGATGTCGTCGTCGTAGCCGATATCGGGGCGCAGCCGCGACAGCACCGCATCGGCCACCGCGTGCGGCGGATACGGTGCGACACCGGCCAATTCGTCCGCCAGCTGCTCGAAACGGATATCGATGTCGATACCGCGTTGTTCGACCAGCCCGTCGGTGAACAGCACCAGCGTCGATCCCGGTTCGATGGCGGTGGTGGCCTCGGGGCGGCGGGGGACATCGAAGGTGGCCAGGGGCACCGCGCGCCCGCCGTCGAGCAGCCGCCCGGTCCGCCCGGGCGCGGCCAGTACCGGGGGCATATGCCCGGCACTGGAATAGCGGATCAGACCTCGCACCGGGTCGAGGATGGCCGCGCAGACGGTGGTACACATGGCGCCGGGAATGCGAGCGGCCACGGCATCCAATTCCGACAACAACTGCGCCGGACCGGCGCCGCGCAACAGCAATGCCTGTGCGGCGGTACGCAATTGGCCCATGACAACCGCCGCGGACAGGCCACGGCCGACGCAGTCGCCGACCACGATGCCCAGCATTCCGTCACGCAGGCCGACCACGTCGTACCAGTCCCCGCCGATCTCCAGTGGCGGCAGCGCGGGTTCGTAGTGCACCGCGAATCCGGGCGGCAGGTCGATCGGCCCGAGCATGGCCCGCTGTAGCGTCAGCGAGGTCGAGCGCGCCTGATCGAAGTTGCGGGCCCGCTGCACGGCCACGCTGAGATGGCCGATCAGCAGTGAGCACAGTGACCAGTCGTCGGCGGTGATGGCGCGCGGCGCGGCGAATCGGATCCACAGTGCGGCATCGCCGAATTCGCCCAGCGGCGCGACGATCCCCTCCGAACTGGAGGCTCCCTCCGGGATCGCGGTCATGGTGCGATGCGGGCGCAGCCGGGTGCGGTCCAGTAGCGCCCGCGCCCGCGCGTCGATGACCTGCCGGGAGGCGGCGGCCTCGGTTTCCGGTGCCTGCGAATCGGCGCCGGGCTCGGCCACCTCCCCGGACACGTACAGTTCGGGCGTGGTCTGGCGATTGGGCCACATCGAGACCACCGCGGTCTCCGCGCCCAGCGCGCGCCGCAACTCTTCGAGTCCGACCGGCAGCACCTCGGCGACCGTGGTGGCCGCCCCCACCGCCGTCGCCAGCCGCGACACCGCCTGATCGCGGGCCTGGGCATCGTGTTCGGCGGTCACATCGCGGATGGTTCCGACGTACACGGTCTCGTCGTCACCGGGGTTACGCAGCGAGGAGGTGCTGACCGCGAGCCAGATCCGGCGGCCGTCGCGGTGGCGCACCGGCATCACGAACCGCGCGGCCACGGTCCCCATCGACGGATGGGTGACTCCCGCGTCGGTGGAGTCGGTCCACGGATGGGGCAGCGGGTACGGGGCGGTCGCCGGGCCGTACCCGGTCAGTGCGCCGAACGCCGAATTGACCTCGGTGATGGTGCCTTCGGCGTCGGCGACGAAGAATCCGTCCTGCAGCGATTCCACCAGCGCGGCCCGGAACGCGTCCCGGTCGGCCAGATCCTGGGCGCGCACCCGCTGCAGTTCGTAACTACGGGTGCTGTCGAGGAATCCGCGGGTGGCCACGTCGAGGGCCGCCAGGGTCTGCAACAGGAATTCCAGCGCCGCCCGGGCGCGGGCGGTGGTCGCGGAGTCGACCGGGGCGCCCATCGTGGGCCCGATCAGACCCTGCTCATCCAGCAGGCGGAAATGGTGTTCGGTCAGATCCAGGATGCTGACCCCCTCCACCAGCGCCCGCCGCCCCAGCTCGTACCCCTCGTCGAGGGTGGCCTGGGTGGGTGCTTCCAGGTGCTGCGCGAGCGCGCCGGCGTAGTCCCGGCGGAACGCGGCGAGCACCTCGCTCATGAGGGGTCCGCCGGTGCGCCCCGATGGCGTGCCGCCAGCACGAGCGCGTCGTCGGTCGCGCGGATATGGCTGGCCAGGACGTCCGAGGCGATATCGGCGGCCGGCCGGGCCAGATCGAGGGTGTCGACGAAATCGCCGGAGATACCGTCGGTGGACATCAACAGCACATCGCCCGGCCGCAGCCCGATGGTCTGACTCTGCAGATTCGACGGCAGCAGATAGCCGATGATCCCGCCCGTCTGCAGGGCCGTCGCCCGCACCTCGGGTTTGCCCGGACCCATTGCCACCAGCCGGGACTCGACATTACCGACGGCCAGCCACTGCAATCGGTCCGCACCTCCGAACAGCGCCAGCGACACCGCCGCGCCCCGGGTATCGGCCATCGCCCGATGGCACAGCACCATCAGCACATCCAGTGGTTCGCCGCGATTGTCGGCCAGCACCTGAGCGGCGCGATCGGTGGCGTCGGCGGCCGCGGCCCCGTGCCCGAGCCCGTCGAGGACGGCGAACAGCACCGCGCCGGAGCCGGTGTCCAGGACCACCGATCGGTCGCCGGAGACCCGCTGACCGGGAAGCGGCCGACCGGCAACCGCCCACTCCACCGTTCCGAGGCTTCCCTCCTCAAACACCGGTGGGCACCCACTTCCACATCTCCACCAGCGTGCCCTGCCCGGGGTTGGACTCCACGATCAGCCGGTCCATCAGCCGGCGCGCTCCGGGGAGTCCGAGTCCGAGTCCGCGGCCGGTCGAATAGCCGTCCTCGAGTGCGCGGGGAATGTCGAGGATGCCCGGACCCTGGTCTTGGGCCTGCACGACCAGTGCCCGGCGTCCTTCACGTTCGCGTACCGCTACCCGGATCTCCCCGGTTCCCGCGTAGCTGGTGATGTTGCGGGCGACCTCCGAGATCGCGGTGGAGATCATGGTGATGTCGGTCAGTGTGAAACCGAGTGCGGCGGCCAGATCGCGGCCGGCCTGCCGGGCGGTCACGATGTCGCCGGACACCTTGACCGCGACCACCACCTCGTCGGAGTCCACGGTCACCGACCGTTTCGTCGGCCGTTGGGCAGTTGCTTGTTGAGCCAGGCCAGCCCCTCCTCGAGGTCCAGTGCGGTATGCATGTCCTCGAAGGTCAGGCCCAGCTGCACCATGGCGAACGCGACCTCCGGTTGCAGGCCGACGATGACCGTCTCCGCACCGCGAAGTTTGGTCATGTGCGCGATGGTACGCAGCGATCGCGCCGCGAAGGAGTCCATGACGTCGATCGCGGTGACGTCGACGATGATGCCTTGGGCACGGTACTTGCTGACATATGTCATCAAGTCGTCCTGCAGGCGTTCGGTATCGGCGTCGGTGAGTGCCGACTGCACCGACGCGATCAGGTAGGTGCCCTGCTTCAGAATGGGTACCGGCATATGGGGGGCCCTTGACTACCGTCCGTCGCGATCGGTCAGGCGCGAGATCTCGTAACCGAGTAAGCGCTCGGCCTCCTCGATCCCGCCCTGCAGGTCACCGACGGCGTTCATCTTGGTCAGATCCAGGCCGATGGTGACCAGTGCGAGCGCGATCTCCGAGGACAGGCCGGTGATGATGACGTTGGCGCCCATCAGATTGGAGGCGTCCACGGTCTGCACCAGGTGGTTGGCGACCGTGGAGTCGATCATCGGAACACCGGTGATATCGATGACGACCACCTTGGCGCGATTGGCGCGAATGGCCCGCAGCAGCTGTTCGGTGAGCTGGCGGGCGCGCTGGGAGTCCAGCACGCCGATGATCGGCAGAATCAGCAGCTGTTCACGCACCTGCAGCACCGGCGTCGACAGCTCGCGGATGGCTTCCTGCTGCTGGCGGATGACACGCTCGCGCTCCTGCACGAACGAGATGGCCACGGTGTTGGCGATCCGGTTCGCGGCGGGCTCGTAGGCGTCGAGCACGTTCTTGAGCAGGTCGAAGTCCGATTGGTATTTCTCGAAGAGGCTGCGGGCCAGCACATCTCGCAGCAGCAGCACGATGCCGATGACCTCGTCGGTCTCGACCCCTCGCGGGATGATGCGCTCGGACAGATCGCGGGCGTATGCCTGCAGGGCCTCGACGCTACCGGTCTCGAGTACCTCGACGTAGTTGTCGTAGATCGAGGTGGCTTCGGAGAAGACCTCCTCCGGCGTCATCGCGGTCAGCAACTGGGCGTCGGTGATGCGGCGAGCCCATTCCTCACGCAACTCGGTGCGGTTCTGGCGCAGGTGTTCGACCAGCTCGGGGAGCAGGTTGTCGACCGGGCCTGTCGGCGAAGAATCCGGCGAGAGGCCGATGGACACGTCGGACATGGAAGCTCCTGCCCCTTTCCTGAGGGAGGTCGTTTCGGCACGGATGACTCGCACGTGGTCGCCGGTCGGCGCTACAGACGAGCCTAGTCTTACCCCATACCCGCTGGTGAACAAATCAAACACGCGGCCGCGGGTGGCTCGCGTCACGCGCTCATCCGGGCATCGGGGCGGGCCGGGGGCGCGGGAGTGCCCGCGGGCCGTCGGTGCCTGGGAGCGCGGTGCCGGCGGCGCTTGGGAGCGCGGTGCCGGCGCGTCGTGTGTCACGGTGCCCGATCGTACCCGCGGCGGCCGGTTCGGCGTGGGATCGGTTGTGGCTGTGGGTATCCGGCCGGCGATGATGCTCGAGGAGGGTGTCGTAGATGTCGGCGAGGGCGGCGAGCTGATCGCGGTCCAGGATGTCGATCATGTGCCGGCGCACGCTCTCGACGTGTGCGGGGGTGGCATCGGCGAGTACCCGCGCCCCCTTGGCGGTCAGCACCGCCGCGGTGCGCCGGGCGTCGGCGGGAACCGCCTCGCGGGCCACCAGACCGCGCTTCTCCATCCGGGTCATCTGATGGGACAACCGGCTCTGCGACCATTCCAGGACCGCGGCCAGATCGGCGAAACTGCGGCGATGTCCGGCGGTGTCGGCCAGGCCGGAAAGGACCGTGTACTCGACGTAGGTCAGGGCGGCGGCGCGCTGGGTATCGCGGCCCACGGCCGCGGCGAGCAGATCGCGGGTGAACACGAAGCCCAGCCACGCCCGCGTTTCGAGATCGTCGAGCCGGCACCGGTCGGATACGATTGCGCTTCCGGTTCGGTAGGTGGTCATGCTAAGCCTTCCTACGATCGGCGATACTCGGATTCCGATGCCCGCATTCGGGTCCCGGCGCCGCGGAACTCGATCGGCGCCCGCGGGCGAGTGTCTTGAAGGTACAACCTTCTTCGGCGACCGCGCGGTGAATCGGTCCGCCCTGGCGTCCGGTCGGCG
>JAFMQT010000272.1 GCA_017354515.1 Nocardia sp.
GCACCGCGTGCTGTCGTTGAGTGAGGGCGTGCGTTTCGATCTGTCGAACATCGCCGCCATCGGGCCGGCGCCGGTCGATCTGCGTCCGCCGTGGATGCGTGCGCCGGGCACCTTCTTCCCCGGAGTCATCGCGGCCGGCGTCTTCCGGGGTAAGGGCCGTAAGGAATTCTGGGACACCCGCTTCGATGGTGAGGGTGTGTGCATCGACCTCGTCGGCGCCACCTACACCCGGATCGTCGTCGATGTCGAGGATCCCGATGAAGTGTGGCGGATGCTGGTGCACGCGGTCGCCGCCTGATGGTGTGAGAGTCGCCGCGTCGGGGAGACTTCGCGCGTCGCGTGAAAGTCGCCGCGTCGTGTAAGAGTCATCGCATCGGGTAATAGTTGTCGTACGAAAAGGAAAGTGCGGGCAAAACGTTCGGCAGGTGACGAATCGGACATCGAAATACCCTGCGTAACAGGTAAATGCGACACGCCCGACTCGGCGTGGCGCGCGCGACACGCCGAATTACCGTGGCGTTGTGGCTAATCCGCAGTTTGCGGATCGGCATTCATCGACTATGAATGGCATGTGCTGTTCTCACCTCGCGAACACCTGTCGGCCGCCGCACCCATCGGGGCGGTGGTCTAGTTGACTGTGGAACATTCCGGAGATGACGAGGTCGGGCAGCTCGCGCGCCGGGTCGAGAAGGCGCGTGGGCGACTGGCGTATCAGTTCGATCCGGCGCTGACCGACGCCCTCTCGGAGAACGAGCTGGCTGCCGAACGCGAGCTGGCGGAGAAGATCCGCGAGCAGGAGCGTGAACAGCGCTGGAAGAATGTCCAGGCGGCGGCCTCCACCTCCGACCGCGCCAGGCAGACCTCCGAAGCGATCGCAAAGGCCGATATGCGAGATCTGTTGATGGCCCGCAAGGCAATTGCGGCGCAACGACGCGAATCCAGCCCGCACGCCAAACTGGCCTCGCTCTACCGGCATCGGGCCTGGTCGATGCGGGCTCTGGCCGGTGTGGTCATCGCCGGCATGCTGTGGTCGGCGGTCAACGTCCAACACAATATCGCCCCCGGCGGGCCGTCGGATCCGTTGTACTGGTTCAGCTATCTGCTCGAAGCCATGATCAGCGTCTGCCTCGTCATCATCATGATCGGCACCAACAAGGTCGCCGAATGGGGCATCCTGCACAGCCGCCGGCAGGTGGCGCTCGCCGAATTGGCGTTGCTGGCGCTGACGGTCGGCCTCAATACGTATCCGTATCTGCGCGTGCAGGATTGGTACAACGTCGGTGTGCACGCGGTCGCGCCGGTCATGATCGGTGTGGCCCTGCTCGTGCACGACGCGGCCAGCCAGCGCTACGGGCAGGCCATCGCGCACGCCACCGAGCAGATCCGTGATCTGCCCGATCCGGCCGAGCAGATCCGCCGCAGTATGCCGACCTTCGTGAGCTTCATCCGGCAGGCCGCGCCCGATACCCGGCCCGCGCCGATGGCAGCCCTGCCGGGTGCGCCCGAGACCAAGCCCGCCCCCAGCCCGGCCGCGTCCTCCGCCACCACCAAGACCGAATCCAGCCGTTCCGCGGACCCGGTCGACGCGGTTGTCGAACCCGATATCTGGACCCCGAAGACCTCATCGCTGCGTTCGGAGATCCTCGGCACCGATTCGGCGGCCGACGGCAAGCGCAAATCGTCCAAATCCGGTGTGGTGGACGATGATTCGGATCCGCTCTCCGACTACGATACCGGCCAGTTCCGGATCGCCGACAGTCTGGAGCAGGAGCTCGAGGAGATGCGCGCCGAGCGCAAGCGGGCGCGCGACGCCAAACAGCGTGCGACCTCCAACGGGTCGATGTTCGATTGATCTGACCGGTACGCCGAGCCACTTCCGAAATGGCTCGCGACCCCTGAAATGACAACGGCCCTGAAATGACAACGGCCCGGCGCGGTTCGCGCCGGGCCGTTGTCATTCGCCGAGTCGGTGAGATCAGACGCGGGCGCGGATGGCCTTGTAGATCACCAAGAGGATCACCGCACCGATGATGGCACCGATGAAAGCGTGTTTGACCGGTGGCTGGAGGGTGAAGTGGTGGGGGCTGAAGACCAGACTTCCGACAGTGCCGCCGACGTAACCGCCGACGATACCCAGAATCGCGGTCCAGATAATTCCGAAGTTCTCTTTACCGGGGACGATGAGACGTGCGATGGCACCGGCGATGAGGCCGATGACGATCATCCAGACGATACCCATATGAAACTCTCCTTCAGGCGGTCCGATCGGGGGAGACCCGACTAACTCAGAGGGTTACCCATAGTGCGCTGAGATCCACCGTTATTCACGGATTGGCACGCGAATTCTCTTCGGCGAGTTCCGCCGTTCACCGCCCGGTAGGCATATGCCCACAACTTGCCGCGCCCCCGCGATCGGCGTCGTCAGCCCAGGCGGGCCATCACCGTGCGCGGTAGCAGGGGCAGGACGAGGTTGAGTGCGCGCCACGGCCATTGGGGTACACACACCCGGACCCGCTCGGACTCGATGGCCTCGACCATCGCGCGCACGCCACGTTCGAGGGGGACGACCAACTGGGCGTCGTCGGCCTGGGCGGACATGTCGGTGGCGATGAATCCGGGCTGGATCGTGGTCACGGCGATGGGACTGCGCCGCAGTTCGGTCGCCAAACTCTCACCCAGAGTGGTCAATCCGGCCTTACTCGCCGAATAGGCGGCCTTCTTCCCGGGCAGGCCGCGTACGGCGCTCATCGAGGAGATGAGGACCAGATGACCGGCGTTCTGATCGCGGAAGATTCGCAGCGCGGCCTCGGCCTGGGCGAGTGCGCTGACGAAATTGGTGGTGGCGGTCGCGATATTGGCCCACGACCGGCCGGTGCCGACGAGCGCGCCCTTGCCGATGCCGGCATTGACGATGACCCGGTCCAGGCCATCGAATTCGGCGCGGAACTCCTCGAACACCCGCTCGACCGCGGCATGGTCGTCGACATCGAGAGTCCGTACCGACACCCGGATTCCGGGGTGGGCGGCCAGTAGTTCGTCCCGCAGCGCCTCGAGTTCGGGCAGGCGTCGCGCGCACAGTGCCAGGTCACGTCCCTGGGCGGCGAATCGGCGGGCCATGCCGGCTCCGAGTCCCGCGCTGGCTCCGGTGATGAGGATTCTGCGCCTGCTCATGGTCGGACTCTATATCGACCGGTCATTCGGTGCGTCGTGCGCCCGCGGACGGTAAGGCGACGAAGAACCGCGGCTGCGCGAAATCCGACTCCCGGAACCGCTCCCGGATGGCGTCGGCCACCGCGGCGGTGCGAGCGGCATCGGTGAGGGCGATGATGCTGCCGCCGAATCCGCCGCCGACCATGCGCGCGCCGTACGCGCCCGCGGCGTTCGCGGCGTCGACCGCGGCGTCCAATTCGGTTGTGGAGACCTCGAAATCGTCGCGCAGCGACAGCTGGGCGGCGGTGAGGACCGGTCCGATGACCCGGGGATCGTGACCCGCGCGCAGGGATTCGACCACCGCCAGCACGCGCGCGTTCTCGCTGACCACATGGCGGGCCCGTCGCCGCAGGACCGGATCGGTCAGCCGCTCGGTGGCCGCCGGATCGGTGATCGCCCGCAATGACCCCACACCGAGTTCGGCTGCCGCTTTCTCACATTCCCGCCGACGCCGCGCGTAGGAACCATCGGCCAGCCGATGCGGTGTACGGGTATCGGCCACCAGTAACTCGAGTCCCGCCGCGGCCAGGTCGAATCGAACCTGCGCGGTGGTACCGTCGGCGAAATCGATGAAGAGCGCGTGGCCGGCGCTGCACAGCAGGGATGCGGACTGGTCCAGCGTGCCGGTTGCCGCACCGACATACGAATTCTCGGCGGAGCGTCCGATATCGATCAATTCGGCAGTGTCGAGTCCGATCTCGAACAGATCACGAATAGCAAGTGCCACAGCACATTCCAGTGCCGCGGAGGAGGACAGTCCGGCGCCCACCGGGACCGCGCCGTCGATGTGCAGGACCAGACCGGGCAGATCGTGGCCTCGGCGCAGGTATTCGTGCACCACGCCCAGCGGATAGCGCGCCCATCCGGTGACCGCGCTGGTGGCAAGGTTCGCGAGGGATTCGATGACCGTGGCACCGGGGTGCTGGGCGGAGTCCACGCGCACCGCGGCGTCGGTGGTGATTTCGGCACGGCAGGTGACGACCTGGGGGAGCGCGATCGGTAAGGCGTAACCGTCGTTGTAGTCGGTGTGTTCGCCGATGATGTTGACCCGCCCGGGCGCGACCCAGACGCCGTGTCCGGACCGTGGACTCACACTTGCCTCCGCACTGTCGACGAATCGTGTGCGGAACGGTATCAGTGCGGGCGAGCCCGCGGTCCGGCAGCGGGGAAGCGGCTCAGTACTCCGGGCCCACCGATCCGCTCGGGCCATAGGAACCCGACGGCGGTGGTGCCGGCAGCATGACCCAGCTACCGCAGTTGCGCGACCGGAAGCCCACGTCGCCCGGTTTGATCAGCACCTTGATCGGCGCGGCCTTGGTGGAATTGCTGTCGATCACATAGCTGTTCGGGTTCTCCTTGTCCCCGGGTGCCGCGATGACCCGCAGACGCTGCCAGAAGCAGTCGAGGTTGTTTCTCGGTCCCGAAGCCTGGTAGATGCCCGGTGCGATATCGACTCCCACCCGGTAGACGCCGTCACCGGGGATGCTCGTGGCCGGATTCGCGCCCGCGGTTCCGGAGCCGAGCATCGTCGCCGCGGCCGCGACGGCCCCGGCGATCACAAACGTGCGTTCACGCACGACAATCCTCCTAGATATCGCAAATCGATCACCGTTCACCCAGGTGACCGCGGGAGATGGTGCACATCTTCCGGGGCCTTGGTATATCAGAAAATTATCGATGTCGCCGTGAATCGGCAAAATATCGGGCAAATAGACATCAAACGTCCGCATTTCGTCAGGGGGTTTACCGCAGGCCGCGATTGTTGTTGAGCGGCAACGGGATTCGGAACCCCTGGCGGACGTCCCCGCGAGCTCCCCTCGTGCCCACGGGGACGGCACCGGTGCGGGATGTTTCGCCCGGTACAAGGTCGGAAATTACTGCAGATTCACTGGCATCTGCAACATGCATACTGATTGGAAATTAAATTAGCGTTGCAAATGATCTCGCGTCCGGCGGCCTAGCATATCGAGCGTAACCGGGCTTTACGCAGGGCTTTCCGGCGGTATCGCGAGGATCGGCACCGTAGCGATATCCTGGCTACCGAATCGTGTCGATTCGTGGCGCCGGCGGCTGTGGTCAGCGACACATATGCGACAGATTCGGTCTGGGCAATCAGGAGGCCCGCAGCGCGTGGATTGCCGGAATGTGCCCATGACCGTGGAATGTGAGGTTCGTCCTGGTCGCGCGTCCATCTTCATTGCGGTCTATATGCGGAAATAGCTATCCGCTATGTCATAACGGTTCAGTAACCATCCTTGCGACCTGATGCCAGCGTTGCAAGAGTGAACCACTGGGTTTGGTGTTACTAGTGGGAAGGGAGGGGTGTGCTCGTATTCGGGTGCGCCATGCATATGAACCATCCACGCATCGTCAAGGCCGGGCTGAGCCTCGCCGTCGCGGCCGGTACCGCGGCCGCGGTGCTTATTCCCGCGACCGCTTCAGCGGCACCGACAAAGACCGATAACTCCACCGTATTGGCAGGTAAGACAATCTTTCTGGACCCGGGCCACCAGGGTGGTGCGGGCGGTCAGGACCTCAACCGGCCGGTGAACGACGGCCGCGGTGGCACCAAGGCCTGCCAGACCACCGGCATGACCACGCGCGACGGCGTACCCGAGCACACCATCAATTGGAAAGTGTCGGATCTGGTACGCAAGGCGGTGGAATCACTGGGCGCGCATGTGGTGCTCAGCCGCCAGGACGACACCGGCTGGGGCGGTTGCGTCGACGAACGCGCCGCCGCGGCGAATCGTTCGGGCGCGGCCGTCGCGGTCAGCATCCACGCCGACGGCGCTCCCGCCCAGGACCACGGATTCCACCTGATCGTGCCGCAGCTGCCGATCCAGGACGCCAAGGCCAACCAGGTACAGTCCGGCGCCGGTCTCGCGGTCAGCAAATCCGTGCGCGACGCATACAAGAAGGCCGGATTCAGCCCGGCCAATTACGCCGGTGCCGTCGACGGGTTGCAGACTCGATCCGATATCGCCGGCCCGCTGCTGACCGAGGTGCCTGACGTCTTCGTCGAAATGGGCAACGGCGGCAACGTCGACGACGCGAAGGCTCTCGAAAACCCCGACGGCCAGCTCAAACACGCCATCGCGATCACCACCGGGGTGGTGTCCTATCTGATGGGAGTGGCTCCGGGCGGTGCCGCACCGGCGCCGGCACCGGCCGCGCCGCAACAGAAATCCGCCACCGAGGCATTGCGTGCGCGCCCGCAGGCGGCGACACCCACCTCGGCGGCACCGGTCCCGGCAGCACCCGCC